>CAYMYR010000046.1:0-20292 GCA_964394715.1 uncultured Smithella sp. | reverse complement strand
GATGAAGGTGTCTATTTCATTCAGAAACCGTTCTCCAGAAACGATCTGACAACCAGGGTGAGGGAAATATTAGATCAGAAATAACAGTTGTCCTGATACATCCCGACAGAAACAAATTCAGTATTTTCAATCCGCATGTCTCTTTCGAAAAAATAAAATTTGTATTGAATGCCATGTTTTCCATTGACACATGAAGACCAACTAACGTAAATTGTCGGCCAAAAACAATATTGCATAAAGCATCGGCTGATAACAATACTGACCATGGAGCTTCTGAAAGTGAACGAACGACGTTATGAACGCTATGCAATCAATTATGATGAAAATGAGAAAGCCAAAATTGTAGTAATCATTGAAGGTACCCCGGTTCATGTAGTAAATTTTTCTTTGGGCGGTCTGTATGTTTTCTCCGAAAAATTTTTCCCTGAAGGTGAAATGGTAAATCTTTCCATTGAACTCGAACAGAAGGGTGAAATGAAATTAATGGGCAGAGTCGTTCGCACAAGTTCAGTAATGAATGGTGAAAGCTGGGGCATTGCATTCGATTTAACAAGAACTTATAGCGTAAAACAGGGTTCTGAAAGACGCCGTCATCCACGGCAATCTCTGGAAACGAAGCTCCCAAAGACGGCAAAGTTGAGAACAGGATTAAAGACATAGTAATATGTAAATTTGATCCATCCAATCATGCCGAAGCTATACAAAAAATGCAAAAGATGTATTCTCATAACGCAAAATTTATTGGAGTGCCGGGTCTAACCTATTCTTTACAAATTGGCTTGACACTATTCAGGCCGATGCCCTATCTTGTTTGCCGTAACCAAATCACGAATGACTACTGAATATCCAAATCAAGTAAAAAGCTTGAATCACTCGCAACTCCCCCTGATCGACGCACTCAAGGCCATTGCCTCGCAGTTGATTGTCATTCACCATCTCGCCTTCTACGGCCCAATGTCGGACTATGCGTTGCCACTCGCACCGAAGCTCATTTCCTGGCTCTACGACTATGCACGTATCGCCGTGCAGGTTTTTCTCGTGGTGGGTGGTTTTCTTGCCGCCCGGGCACTGACACGCGATGGTGTTTTGATTAACAGGCCGGCAAAAAAACTCCTCTGGCAACGTTACCTCAGGCTGATGCCGCCACATATTTGCGCTCTGCTGCTGGCCATGAGCAGTTCGGCCATCGTCAGTCATTTAATGGTTCATGAGTCCGTTCCCGAACCGCCAACACTCACGAGCTTCGTCGCGCACATTTTTCTGCTGCAAAGCGTGCTCGATTTCGATGGCTTCTTTGCCGGCGCCTGGTACGTTGCCATTGATTTCCAGCTCTATGCCCTTCTGCTTCTCACGCTGTGGGGAGCACGCCGGATTTCACCGGATTCTCAAACCCTCGGCGGCATATTGGCGGCATTACTGATCATCGCATCTCTTTTCTGGTTTAACCGCAATGACAACCTTGACGATTGGGCCATTTACTTTTTTGGCGCTTATGGGCTTGGTACCCTCGTCTATTGGACAGTCCAGCGCCACACCGTGTCAATCTGGGCCGGCCTCATCGGAACCCTGGCAATTGCGGCGCTCGTCCTCGACTTCCGCTCGCGCATTGCCGTTGCACTTGCCGTCGCCGTTGTGCTCAGTCTTGGTCAATATACCGGCTTCATTGAAACATGGCCCCGTTCGCGTCTGGTTGGCTGGCTCGGCCGGATTTCTTACTCGCTTTTCCTCGTCCACTTCCCGGTCTGCCTGCTTGTCAACGGACTTTTTGAACACTTTGCGCCGCACACACCGGAAATCCAGTTAGGCGGGATTTTCGCCGCATGGATCACCAGCATTGCCGCCGGTGCTGTGTTTTACCGGCAGGTCGAATACCGGTTTCATCGCTGGCTCAAACGCCAGAGTACACGAAAGGGCTGCTGAGGAAGCAGCATGAAATAGTCTTCTTCATAAAAAAGCTGAAAGTCACATCCTGACGATTCGTCCGAAGATGAACTACCACTTCATGTCCGGCTATATAACCGAGGGGAAGAACACACGGGAATGCTGGACAAGAGCACCAATTTCATTCAAAATCTAAAAACCCCGCTTTTTCATCGGATCAATTTATGCTAGATTTCAGCTTGATAATAAATGTAATGAGCATGGATCATTGTCAGAGGCCGGGATATAAGAGATGACCACATCACATAGAAGCGTCACGCAATTTTTTTTACTGATCTTTTTTTGCAGCCTCATGTCCGGATGCAGCTTACCCTCCCTTGACAACCGCACCATTTCCTCAGCACTTTTAAAAAGTGAAGCCAGAGCGACCAGAATCGGTACGGCTGTCGCAACCCGGGCAGATCAACATCCGGGCAAAAGCGGTATTTACCCTCTGCCAAACCCTTACGATGCCTTTGCCGCCAGGATGCTCCTGGCAAAGGCCGCAGATCGAACCCTGGACGTCCAGTACTATATCTGGCACAAGGATATCACAGGAACCCTTCTTCTGGAGGCCCTGCATGAAGCCGCCAGGCGCGGTGTCCGTGTACGCCTGCTGCTTGACGACAACGGCGTATCGGACATGGACGTGGACTTAAAGACACTTGACAGCCATCCGAACATTGAAGTCAGACTGTTCAATCCTTACATAGTGCGTAAACCCACCAAGTGGCTGGGATACGTGACCGATTTTTCAAGGGCAAACCGGCGCATGCATAACAAATCCTTCACGGCAGACAACCAGGCAACCATCGTTGGAGGACGTAATGTTGGAGACGAATATTTCGGCGCCTCCAACGGCGTGCTGTTTGCCGACCTGGATGTTCTCTGCGTGGGCGCAGTCGTGGACAGTGTATCCAGCGAATTCGACAGTTACTGGGCCAGTGAATCATCTTACCCCGTAAGCCTGATTCTTACGCGTGTCCGTGAAAACCCTATCGAACAGCTTACAATCGCAGCTGATACTGTGGAGATCAACCCGGCAGCGTCAACCTTCATAAATGCTGTACAAAAGTCGGCCTTTATTAATGAACTGCTGAAGGGCAGCCTGAATATGGAATGGGCACATGCCCGGATGGTCAGCGATGACCCTGCCAAAGGCCTCGGCAAAGCCGAAGCAAAAGGACTGATGAGTCATCAGCTCGAAGAAGTCATCGGTGCGCCGGGCAGTGACGTGGCACTGGTCTCGCCTTATTTTGTTCCCACGGCTGCGGGAGTTGATGCTTTCAGTAAAATGGCCGGGCGCGGGGTTAAAGTACGCATCCTGACCAATTCCCTGGACGCCACGGATGTCTCGGCTGTGCATGCCGGCTATGCCAAATGGCGTAAGGACCTGCTGAAATCCGGAATTACTCTTTATGAGATGAACAGCTTCTCGTCAGTAGCGGCCGGCAGGAAAAGCAGATTCTCCATCGGAAGTTCCGGCTCCAGCCTTCATGCCAAGACCTTTGCGGTGGATGGCGAACGTATATTCGTCGGTTCCTTCAATTTCGATCCGCGCTCTTTCAATCTTAATACGGAACTCGGCTTTGTGATCGACAGTCCGGTACTGGCCGGACAAATCGGCGCCTTGTTCGACAGTGTCATCCCGACTTATGCTTATCAGGTATTGCTCAACGAGGATGGCAAATTATACTGGATTGAAAAACAGGGCGAAAAACAAATACGCTACGACCACGACCCCCGTACCACCTGCTGGAAACGCGGCGTGGTTTTTCTGCTGTCGCTGTTGCCAATCGAATGGCTCTTGTGACAGTTGGTTATTGACTTAAAAAATGCTTTTCCTGTATGGTTACTCAAGGAAAACGGATCCCCTTAACAATCACGGTCCATGGCAACCGCATCACACTGTTAAAGACATCCGGTTAAAACACGCACTCATCATGAATCGGGAATCGGGAGGTTGCTTTATGTTACGAGACAAAATCATCACACTCAATGAATTTGAGGGAGCAGCCCTGCTGAAACAGGCGGGCATCCCTGTCATTGAAAGTATTTTAATCCAGGATCATTCCAAGGCGGCAGCGGCGGGAGACCGGTTGGAATTTCCGGTCGTGTTGAAGATCTGTTCTGACGCTGTTCCCCACAAGACCGAACAGGGCGGTGTGGTTTTGAACATCAGAAATACCGCAGCCCTGGAAAAAGCCGCCCGCGATATGGAAAAAAGATTTTCCTCTGTTTCCCATCAATTCCTCGTTCAGAAAATGGCCCATCCGGGCACAGAACTCATTTTAGGAGGCAGACGCGACCCCGTGTTCGGTCCCGTGGTTCTGGTCGGCATCGGGGGTATCTTCACCGAAATTTTCCGTGATACGGTAATCGACCTCTCGCCGGTAGACGAAAAGAATGCCGAAGCAATGCTACGCCGTCTCAAGGGTGCCGCCCTTCTGGAAGGCTACCGGTCGCAAAAACCCTTAGACATCGCTGCTGTCGCGAAAGCTGTTTCAGCGCTTTCGATGCTGCTGTCAAGCCGTCCGGACATTCTCGAAATCGACGTAAACCCGTTTATCGTCTATCCGGAAGGAGGTGTGGCCGTTGACGCTCTTGTCCGAATGGACGGGAAATTCGCCGCAATCCCCAGAAAACGGCACGACCCGTCAACCGTGGCGCCTTTCTTCCAGCCGTCATCCATCGCCGTGATCGGCGCCTCAAGAAGTCCGGGCAAAGGGGGAAATATCATTCTGCGCAATCTTCTGAAAGCGGGTTTCAAAGGTGCCATTTATCCAATCAATCCCTCCGTTAAAGAAATCCTCGGTCTTCCCGCCTTCGCAAGAGTCTCTGACGTACCGACCCCGGTGGATACAGCCATGATTGTCATTCCCAAAAGCGCGGTACCCGATGCGCTCGAAGACTGCGCCTCCAAGGGAGTATCCGGCATCATCCTCAGCACAGGCGGTTATTCAGATATGGGAGAGGCGGGAGCTAAGGAGCAAAACAGGATCATCGATCAGGCACGCAAGGCCGGCATTCGAATCATGGGGCCCAACAGCATCGGCACGCTCAATCCGTCTGCCGGCATGTCCACCTCCATCGTCGGTCTTGATCCAATCAAGGCAGGCGGCGTTTCCATCATCGGCCAGTCCGGTGTTTTCTCATCCGGCTGGGCGCGCTGGATTGCAGATACAAAACCCTTCGGGTTGGCCAAGGTCGCCTGCATCGGCAACAAGGGTGACATCAACGAAAGCGACCTGCTGGAATACATGACCGGTGATCATCAGACCAACACCATTGGCATGTATCTGGAAGGTGTGGTCGAAGGGAAACGGTTTTTCAAGGCTGCATCAGAAGCTTCGAAGAAGAAACCCGTAGTTGTAATAAAGGCCGGCCGCAGTGAGGCCGGAGCTGCTGCCGTTGCATCGCACACCGGATCACTTGCCGGATCGGACGCAGTGTTTGATGCCGTCTGCCGCGGAGCAGGCCTTATCCGGGTGCAAAACTCCGAAGCTTTTTTTGACGCCCTGGCGGCATTTGAAAAGCTTCCGCTGCCACGGGGAAACCGAATGGGTTCACTCTCCATCACGGGGATGGGCTGTGTTGCAGCTACCGACGCTGCGGAGGAATACGGCGTCGTCCTGCCTCCCCTTAAACAGGAAACACTGGAACGACTGGGTGAGGTAATGCCATCCTGGGCGCCGGTCCGCAACCCCATCGACACCTGGTCCGCCATTGAACAGCACGGATCGAAAAAAGCATCCAGCCACATTGCCCGATGCCTGATGGATCAGCAGGATGTGGATGCCCTGCTGATCACGTTTGTTCTTATGCCGGAAAGCATGTTTGACATCTCGGAGGCCTTTGCGGAAATTTTCAAGCAGCATCCGCACAAACCGGTTTTTGCATGCTATTATGGCGGAACGGCCCGGGAGATTGCCCACATCCATGACGGATTTTCCGCGCTGGGCGTGCCCTGTTACCCGACACCGGAACGCGCCATAGCCGCGTTCGGCCGGATGGTGGAGTATGCGCGGTTTCGCGGGGTTATCCGCGGATAACTCAAAACGACTGCCCACATTTGCGTTTCATTATTGCTCAAACAATCCTGTTGACAGGAACGGTCATCCTTCATATACAGGTATCGTGAAAAAACGATACTTCATCATTCTTTTTGCGCTTTCCATTATGCTGGTTTCCTGCCTCAACTGGGTCATGGAAAAGCCATCCTTTGTCATTCGCGAAATCACGCTCAAACCCCGTTCATTAACCGAAATGACTCTTCTGATCGGGCTTGATGTTAAAAATCCGAACTGTTTTGACCTCACCTTCAAATCCTTTGAATACACGGTTTATCTGAACAATGCGGAAATCGGAAGCGGTCATCTGGAACAGGAAATCCTGATTCCATCATCCTCAACCACACGAGTAACGGCACCGATCTCTGCTGAGCTCAAGAACTGGGGAGGCAGCGTGGTCAAAGCCATTATTACCGGGGACAAGCTGCTCTATAAGATAGAAGGGAAGACAGACATTCAAACGTTCCTTGGAGGCGTTAAACTGCCTTTCTCCCAGGAAGGTCATTTAAATTAATGAAAAGATTCTTAATCAAAGAATGAAAATTATCTGAAAAATGCAAAGGCCGGATCTCATCGAACACTGATGATATCCGGCCTTTTTTTCAAAACTGTTTAAAGAGCGTCCAACAGCAGCCCTCCGGCATTCTCCCTTGATCCTTTCCTAACGGATAGGAATAATAAAGGGCGGCAGGAAGAAACTGAAGATCGGGGGCGGAGGCGGCACATGAGGACGAACGGCATGTCGGGGTGGAAATACAGGAGCCCTGTGAACAGAAACAGGTTGACGATAGTGCCCGCGGAAATCCCTGTGGTCGTACTGTTTATGGATCCGGTAATTCCTGGCATCATCATTAGATCTTCGTCCGTTGGGCCAACCCGGGTCCGCGAAAGCGGAAACCGTCAACCCTGTAACCATCAATACCGTTACAAATGCTATGCTTAATTTTTTCATTCCTTGATCTCCTTTCGTTCATGTTTCCCTGACTTCTGATAGAGCACACATCATGCCAAACCGATGTTGATTGATCATATTGATTGATATTATTGGATTATATGAAGCAGGCTGGATTCACGAAAAAAAATTTTTCAACTAATCAGTTCAAAAAGTGGTTCGGAAATATTCGGTAAAAATACCCGACTGGATAGATATTATCCATCCGGTACAAACAGCCCAAATTATTTTTATAGTTTGACAACAGACAAGGATATCAAAAATTATTTTTCGCTATCAGCAAGCGAACGCAGCACATCAGACACCGCGTCCTTGTGTTCCACCAGAATGACCTTGATCCCGGCACTTCTGCCCGTAATCAACTGGCCCAGTGTCCTGCCATCCACATCCAGCCGGCAGCCTAGAATGCGCTGACGGTGTTCGGTCAGAATCTGTTCGATGCACCGGTAGAAGCGCTCCGCCCCGTCGTTGGAAAATAAAAGCAGACGTGAAATTCTTTCACCTTGTTTAGACTGCGTTTCCTGATGCAGATGATCGATGCCTTTTTTTTCTGCAGTAAGCCTTTCAAAAATATCGTCCAACCCGAAACGGACGCGTCTTTGCATTCTGGCTTTTTTCATCGCACTGATCATCGATTCACTGATGTTCAGCACAGGCACTTCCAATTTGCCTTCCGTCCAGAGCCTGGTTTTCCGCACAGAGAGGACGGAACGGATTTTTTTCACACTGCCCTCCGCCTCCAGCTGACGGGGAAAAGCTATCGAAGACAGTTCCATAAAGCGTTCCTCTTTAACCTTCTTTAATCATGCGGAATAAGGGAAATTTCGACAATGGATTCATATTGAGGCTATTTCAAAAAAATCCATTTTCCCTTTGAGAATGATTTCTACCTGATCTTTCACAGATAAACTGATACGGAGGCAAACCCCGCAGTCGGAGCTCAATTGCCGCGGTACAGGAATCAACTTACAGGCAATTCCTTGAGCTTTGAGCAACTTTTCCGCCTGCAGAGCGTGGCTCACGGATTCAAAAAGAACTACATTATAGGATTTTCTTTGAATCATGGACAATGATCATTCCTTATCTGACGATCCTAAAATCAAGATTTCAAGAGACTTCGCACAGCATCAGCGGCCAGGTCAACATCCTGATTGTTATTGAAGAAACCAAAACTGAATCGAATCGTCCCCTGGGGGAAGGTGTTGATCGTGCGGTGGGCTGCCGGGGCACAATGAAGTCCGGGACGGCATAAAATGCCCCACGTATCTTCCATATATAATGCGGCATCGGAAGGCACAACGCCCTTCACATTAAAAGAAACTACGGCGGTTCGTTCAGCTGCGTCGCGTGGCCCGTGAATGGTCACATCATCCCCGCATTCCCTTAATTGATCGAGAAAACGGGATACCAGCTTTTGTTCCTTGGCTCGAATCGCTTCGGGCGTATGCTCCAGAACAAAATGGACCCCTGCTTTAAACCCGGCACAGCCGACTGTATTTGGTGTTCCGCTCTCATACTTGTCCGGCATGAAATCCGGCTGCTCTTCGAATTCCGATCGGCTGCCTGTGCCACCCATCATTATCGGACGGATCCTGTTTTCGACGCCCTTACGAATATAGAGACCGCCTGTCCCCTGCGGCCCGTATAAAGATTTATGACCGGTGAAGGCCAAAAGATCAATGGACATTTCCTCCAAATTGATCGGCAGGACACCTGCGGTCTGCGCTGCATCGACACAAAACAGGGCATCGCTTTTTTCCTTAATGACACCGCCTACGGCCTCAATCGGCATGATCGTCCCCGTTACATTGGACGCATGCGTTAAGACAACCATTTTTGTGTTTTTCCGGAAAGCTCTCCTGATGTCGTCAGGATCCAGGACCGCTGCGGGCGAACACGGAACCACTGTCAACTCAACACCGTTCTTTTCAAGAAAATGTAAAGGCCGCATTACGGAGTTGTGTTCCATCGAACTTGTGATCACATGATCACCCGCTTGCAAAGCTCCCTGAATAGCAATGTTGAGCGCTTCCGTGGAGTTCTTTGTTACAATCATCCGCAACGGATCATCAACGTAAAACAGTTTTGCCAGCGCTTCGCGCGTCTCGAAAATAACACGAGCGGCTTCCACGGAGCGTCCGTGTCCCGATCTTCCGGGGTTGGCACCGATGTCTCTCTGAAAAGCAATCATCTGCGCAACAACACTATCCGGTTTGGGATAAGATGTTGCTGCGTTATCCAGATAAATAAAATCCATGAACAATTTCCTGTTCAATTAAATCTATCAGCTGCATGAACACACGGTAATACTTCGCAACATCTATAGTATGTTCAGAAAATAAGCCAATGTCAATCACACCTTTGTTAGAATAATAATTCTATCCGTTTTATCCCGGCTGATTACTCATTTTTAAATCATGACTCGCTGCCAAACGCAATACGTTTTCACAAGCCATTTCATGATCAACCAGAATTTTCAGATCGGCATTGCCGTTTGGCATTTCCTTGTCAATCAGCTCAACAGGCTGCGGACATCCCGGGCCTTAAATCATCAAACGGACCGAAAAGAAGAAAGTCTCCTTCCGGCGCGTGGTATTCTATCGCCACCAGCAGGCAGACACCGTTTTCCAGAATGCCTTCGGGAATTCCCCTGGGTGCATCCGTATTCCTGTCAGCGGTATAGGCAATGCCGTAATGACAGCAGCCGCGCGCTTCACGGAGGATGTCAGCAGGCTCCAGCGTGCTGCACAGCGAATAGTATGGTATAGACATACAGGTCGAAAATAGTGATTTCATTGCTATGTGCGGAGCTTTGCCGAACCGTTTCTTGACCTTTGCATGCGCCTTCTTTCGTGTCGTCGAAACGGCGGTTACAATACACCAATGGCAAAGCGAAGGCAAATTCCTAAAAGGCATAGTGCCGCCCTAAAAATAACTTTATTTCATGATGTTTTATGTGGCTTTTTGGTGTAATCTCATTGAAAATAATGTGTGTCGTTTTATAATACGGAAACGAAATGTATTCGATGTTCGTTTTTCGTATGAAAGTTTCAAAGAAAGGTTCAAAAAGCATGAAAGAAGAAAAATCGCTGCGATTGACTGAAACCGTGCAAGGCGCGGGTTGAGCCTGCAAAATCGGTCCGGGCGACCTATCCGATATTTTGTGTGATTTGCCGCTGATTTCCGATCCGAATCTTTTGACCGGATACGAACATGCGGAAGACGCGGGCGTGTATAAACTTTCCGACGATCTTGCACTGGTGCAGACGCTCGATTTTTTTACACCGATCGTGGACGATCCTTATATGTTCGGTCAGATCGCCGCAACCAATAGCATCAATGATGTTTATGCGATGGGCGGGCGGCCTGTGACGGCAATGAACATTGTCTGTTTCCCGATCAAAACCATGGATAAAAGCATCCTGCGGGACGTGCTGCGGGGCGGCCTGGATAAGATGCGGGAGGCGGGAGTGCTTCTGGTCGGCGGCCACAGCGTGGAAGACAAAGAGCTCAAGTACGGTCTTTCCGTCTCCGGTTTGATTCATCCGGCAAAAATTCTGTTTAACCGGGGCGCAAAGCCCGGCGATCGGGTGATTCTGACCAAACCGCTGGGCACGGGCATTGTGAGCACCGCCATCAAGGCCGGGGCCGCGGGACCGGACATGATCCACCGGACGACAGAGTGCATGGCAACGCTCAACAAAAAGGCTTCGGATTTGATGATAGCCGCAGGCGGAATCCACTCCTGCACGGACATTACCGGATTCGGCTTTTTCGGCCACGCCTGTGAGTCCATCGAAGATTCCGGCGTGGGGCTGGAAATTTTTTCTTCAGCCCTGCCCTTGCTCGACGGCGTGCAGGATCTGGTAGAAATGGGCATGATTCCCGGTGGTCTTTACCGCAACCGGAATTTCCGCCAGGCGCTTATTGAAAAGAAGCCGTCGTGCCCGGACTGGATTTACGACGTATGTTTCGATCCGCAAACCGCGGGCGGCCTGTTTTTCAGCCTTCCGGCCGACCGGGCCGATGCGTTGGTTGAGAAGATGCGGGCCCAGGGTATTGAAGAAGCGGCCGTTGTGGGCAAGGTTGTGACTGATCATCCCGGCAAAATTGTCATTTCGTAACGCTTCCTGCATTGGATTTGCGGCGGCTATGAAGAGCCGCCGAAGTTTTGCTTCAAGGGATGCCTGCCTTGGTCAAAAAACAAATCATCCCTGCGTAAAGCAAAGAATGTTTCTCTTACGACTTTGTTGCGGTAACAATGATATCTGAGCCCTCGTGCCGCACTTGAGTTTTGAATCCCCTTTTATGGGAAATGCGCTGAACATTTTCACAGGACACTTCATTATCCACCAGGATCTCGATATCGGTACTGCCTTCCGCGATGGCTCGGTCAGTCAAGACTACCGGCTGCGGACAGGACAACCCCCGGGCATCTACTTTTTTGGTACTCATAATTTATTCTCCTTCCAGAATATTAAGCGGAAATTTTGTCGCGTTGCGTAAGGCCAATGATCAGACAGAACAAAAATCCTACAATTACAGCAGCCGGGCCGAACGCGCCGATACCCTTGGGAGAAGATGCCATGGCGAAGTTGTGCGCGATGCCCGCGCCGACGATCATACCGATGGCAAAGATCGCCGCGTCCATATCGCCTTCACCGGAAAGAAACAGCTGGCGTCCGGGGCAGCCGCCCGCGAGAACAAAAGCAAGTCCGGAAAGCGCCATGCCCAGAAAGTTCCAGATATGTTGCGTGTGAGCAACTGGCTGGCCTTCAAATCCTGGCTTAAACTGGCCTAAAACCATATTGGTAACAAACGCGAATACTAAAAGCGCAGCAACGCCGCTGATTAAATGAAAATCTTTAATTAGTATAACGTCACGAAACGCACCCATCGTGCAAAAACGGCTGCGCTGTGCGATAGCGCCGATAATTAAACCAGCCGCAATGCTGAAGAGGATAGGAGCATGCTGCGACCCGGGCCCCTTCGCGCTGAAGAAAATCGGGCCACCGGGAGTAAAAGAGACCTGAAATACCAGCAATAGAAAAAGACCGATCATCAGCGCCGGGAAGACCCATCCGCTGGCTTTGCGTTGTACGTGGGACCTCCCCAGGCTATATCCGTTTTTGAGGAAGAGGACGCCGATAAAGATACCGACGATCAGTCCCGCAATACCCAGGATAGCGTTGCCATCGCCGCCGGCCAGTCTCAAAAGAGTCCGCCATGGACATCCTAAAAAGACCAGCGCTCCCATCATGGCAAAAATACCAAGGAAAAACCGGATTAGCGGCGAAGACCCGCCTCGCGGCTTGTATTCTCCGGCAATAAGCGCCGCGACAAAAGCACCCAGCACAAACCCCATGATTTCCGGCCGCAGATATTGCACGACATCAGCGCGATGAAATCCCAAAGCTCCGGCGATATCCCGCTCAAAACAGGCCACGCAAATACCCATATTGGGTGGATTGCCAAAATACTGCAGAAGGGCAGCTCCGATACCGATCACCGCACCAACGACAATTATACCTGCACGGGTTGAAAAGATATTCTTCATAAAGTCCCCTTTCCTTTTGAAATGTTTGATGTGTAACAAAGACCAAATGGGAAGGCAAATTCATAATAGTTATATGAATTGCCATTTTATAACCTTTAAGAATAGTTTGGGGCTTTCTGATAAGTGTGGAACCGGAGTTTTGTGGACAATCGTGTTTTGAGCGCAGCGCCGATGGTCTGCGGGTCAGGCAGAACAAAAACGGTCCGCCAGGTTAGTCAATCTATGAGCAGGCAGATCCTGTCTGCAGACAGCATGAGGGCATGATTAAGAATTACTGATCAAGCCTTTCTTGACAGCAAAATCATGATTTTTAAATATGGCCATGGCGGTATTCATCTGGCTGAATCCAAGCTTTTTGTAGAATGGTTCCTTGCCCGGATTTGCGTAAAGGAGGATTTTTTTATGCCCCTCGGAAAAATCAACCAATTTTTGGATTACGCTCTTTCCCAACCCCAAACCCTGGAAATCAGGATGAACGGCCACATCGCACAAATAGGAACAGTCAGCTCCATCAGCCAGAGCCCGCCCCACCGCAACAATTCTATTTTCGTGGAAGGCAAAACACTTGTATTTGCTGTTGCCAAATACAATTTCCAGATCTTTTGGGTCTTTTTCACCAAGAGGTGCGATTTTATACAGCTCTGACAGTTCGTTCCAATCAATATTTTCCTGATCGTATTGCCATTTTATGTTCACAGTCGGTCCCCTCGTAGTTTTTAACAACCGGCATCACCGGCACGTGTCCGTGTGGATGCCATCGTTAGATGCTCTTTTCCTATTTAAAGTATTTACCAGAACGTTATTAATTAAAGTTTCATTGTGGCCTCAGCAACCGGCACGACGTTACCGCCCACATCGATCCCGTGCTGGCCCTGTTCACCATGAATATGAACATGCAAAATACTTCGGCGCCCCATTTTTGTCCCCTGTTCGCTGACAAAACGCGTACCTGCGGCACCCGAGATAAGGCCATACCGCATCATGAATGCGGCAAGCGGGCCTGTAGAGCTTCCGGTTGCCGGATCTTCAGAAATGCCATATTCAGGCGCGAACATCCGTGAGTATGCACCGCAGGTGGTTGGTGCAAATACAAACACGCACATCGGCTCGTGAACCCCTCCCTTGAGAACAGCGCATCCATGGGAATCGAGCCAGGCGCGATCAACTGCATCTGTGTCTTTCAATGCAACAAAGACCGTTGGATTACCTGCGCTCAGGAGCCGGGGAGTAATATCAAGAAGATCCCTTGAATCAAGCCCGAGAGCCTGTGCGCAAATTGTCCGGTCAAACGTTCTTCCCTCGCTGATTGGAGGAGTGCGCAGCCAAATCAACGGGCATGGACCTTTGTCCACACGAATGGGTACGGGCCCGACTTTTTCCTCCAGCACAAAATGCTCGCTGTTCGCCGGTAGAATTCCCTCAGCCAAAAGAACGAAGCCTGTTCCGATCGTGGGGTGGCCTGCAAAAGCCATCTCTTTTCCCGGTGTAAATATGCGCACGCCTGCCGCGCAGTCTGCCCGGGTTGACGGGACAACGAAGCTTGTTTCTGAAAGATTCATCTCTCTGGCAATCTTCTGCATGGTCGCATCATCCATTCGGGAAGCATCGGGAAACACTGCCAGGGCATTTCCTGCCAAAGGCTGATCCGTAAAAACATCAACGACCCGATAACGGTATGCGCGGGCATTGCTCATAGTTTTTTCCCTGTTCTCACATCTAACAACGTGCGACACCTCAACAGCCCAACGCAATGATGTGTGCCAAACACCAAATGCAGCCGTCAATAAATTGAACCGTCTTCATTTCTTTCCTTTTCTTCCCCAACTGGCATCTGCCTGGATACTCTTGTTGGCTAAGATTATTCCCTGGTCCATGATTCATCTATTACCTGGCAGATCACTTCATCCGGCCAACTTTTTTTAAACATTTTGTCAGGTAATTTTTCCAATATGGATGAAATACGTTTTCCATTAGACATTGCTTTTGCCAAATCGTTCGATAACGATAAAGGGGCGGAATCCGTTTTCCGGGATATTGCATCCATAACAGCGGAAGGCACATCGCGTAACTTACTGACAATTTTGCCATGCACGAGACTCGTCAACATTGAGTTATCATATCCGCCAAAAGGCGCCCTGATATCATCTTTGAAAAATACAAGGGGCTTACTGGCTGCATAGGCAAGAGCCGCCTCTACGATCATTCCCTCGTCGGGGACACGTCCATTCAGACTGCATACCATCGCGCTGCATCTTTCGATCAGCTCGTATACGTCCAGAGAAAATATGGCATAATCCATGCGGGTACGTATACCGGATACGGTGGATGGAAACGATGAGTTTGAGAAACGCAGGACATAACTTTCCAATCCGTCACGATGGGGCAGGAATGTTTGGAAACCCTCATCTTCCAGTACTTTGGCAATTGCGCTCATGCGGCTAATTTCTTCTGCACAAAATAATGGACCTGAACAATAAATTCGGTATCTTTCCATGTTGGATTTCCAAGGTCGCTTTTATGTTATTTGCCAAACATTGGTTTACGCTTTTCTATAAATGCCTTAAGGCCTTCCTGCCCGTCAGAATGATTTGCGCATGCAGAGAGACCTTCTCTTTCCAGTTCCAGGTGCGACTCAAGGGAATGATTAAAAGAATCTGTAAGTAATTTTTTGGACCAGCCGAAAGAATATAATGATTTTTCTAAAAGTCTGTTCAGCATATTTTTCGCTTCTTCCAATATGGTTTCATCATCAACAACTTTTGTTACCAATCCCCATTCCAGTGCTTTTGCTGAAGAAATCGGATCATCGAAGGCGGCAATTTCCATCGAACGGGCAAGTCCTACAATTCTTGGCAAGGTGAATGTTCCACCGCCATCGATGCTCAATCCATTAGAAGTATAGGCCTGCTTCAAAATTGCTGATTTTCCCATGATACGAAAATCACAAGCCAAGGCCAATGAAAAACCTGCTCCGGCCGCCGTCCCGTTTATTGCGGCTATGACTGGTTTCTTCATCCGTCTAATTTCCACGATGGCCAGGTGTAATTGTGAAGCAAGGGTATGAAAAGAGGAACCGGCTTTATCAGAAAATTCGATAGCCCATTTCAAATCTCCCCCGGCACAGAAGGCTTTTCCATTGCCGGTAATTATAATACCCCTCGCCGAGTCATCCTTAGCCAATTGAGTGAGATGTCGCGCCAATTCCGTTATCATTTCCAGATTGAATGCATTATATGTTTCAGGGCGGTTCAAAACGACTTCCATGATATCTCCGCTTCGTTTAATCTCAATGAATTTGTTCATAATTTCTCCCTAAAGTAATTATGATTTTCATTTATTCATCCCCGAAATAAAATTTATTGATTGAAGAAAAATCTGTAATCACGAAAGCACCTGCCGTTGGTGTGCATCATACAGCCGGTCACTTTTGGTTCTATATCGTATTGGATACCCAGGGTTTCAAGCCACGTATTGATCCGCAGCATAATGCCGCATTCATAGCGGTCGACAACCCCCATTGCTTTCATCCCATCGTATGCAAAGCAGTTTTCCCATTCGGCGTGTAAAATGTTTTTGGCGGGGAAATTGTATTTATATTTCATGAATTTTCCTGTCGCAATCTCCATTGCCACATCAAAAAAACGCATGAATTCATCAAAAGAGTTGATCTGTCCGACGCCAACGGCTTTTTGAATGCGTTTGATTTCGATGGCGGACATGTCTCTGACCGCGGCCTTGTTGATTTTATTGGTTAACTCAATGCCGCATTCTTTCAGACAATTCAAAAACCACATGGCATCGTGAGTCATCCAGTTTTTGTTTAAAAGCTCTTTCAGTTCGTTTCTCTGGAGAGGAATTGAATCAATCGTCATACCATTGTCTCCTTTCCTGATGATTTCTTTCGGCACTTTCATTCAAAATAATTATCCGAAGCGCAGTTAATCGGCAACATTGATTATGCCGCTCCATATCTATTTTGTAGCCCAGGCGCACCCATTATCGGCAGAAGCACCGAGATCTGCTACAAACCTAAATATCTTCCCATCATTACGGATGTATCTGAAGTCGTATACAATCGCACCCTGGCTGACATATACATATGTACCACCGGTTTCGTCAGAAGTGATTTCCCGCCAACGGGTTTCAAACACCGATGGTCTTCCCCCGGGCAGTCTCTTCAATTCCTTCTCTTTTAACCTCTTTACAGGGATGCGTGCACTGCCACCCTCATAGACGACATATCCAACGTCATCATTGTCTGATTGGATTACAAATTGAATTCTAAGGGTGTTCTTTAAGCCAACGGATTTATAGCATCTTAAATTGTCTTGATCCGCCACAGCGGAACTTGCCGCGAAAAAGACGATCAACAAAATGCCTATCAGTTTATTCATTGGGACCTCCGCATTATTTGACATGCCTAAAGACGAAATCATCCGCAGCGCGGCGATCGGCTGTATTTACCTGCTTCTGATCTTTTATTTCTCCGATTTTTTCAAAAGAATTTTGATAGCTTTTTCCAATGCTCGGTTAAATTCTTCCGGACGACTCATCATTAAGAAATGATCCGCCTTCTTCAAAACAATGGCCTGGTAAGAAAACATATGCCGCCTGTTGGCCTCATAGTTAATGGGCCACAGATCTCCATTCACCGTTATAACGGGAATGCGGATTTGTTCAAATACTTTCGCCGCATCTCCTGTGATGTATTGTGCCATCATCTCATTCATTGCACTCAAGGCAACAGCGGGAGGCGCAGACGAAACATCGGAAAGAATCCATTCACGAAGCTGCGGGTCGGTTTGGGGCAGAATCATCTGCCCGACAAACTGTCTGCTTCCGGCCTGAAAATCCTTCTCCAGTGGTG
This sequence comes from uncultured Smithella sp., assembly GCA_964394715.1. Classification (GTDB taxonomy): domain Bacteria; phylum Desulfobacterota; class Syntrophia; order Syntrophales; family Smithellaceae; genus UBA8904. Next base: position 2,926 of record CAYMYR010000046.1, on the reverse strand, counting down.
CGGTCATCTTTCTCAGTTCTTCGGCAGTCAAAGGGTATTCTATATTGTCAAGCGTATCGACTCCGATCAAACCAATCAGCCGATCCGGCATGAGCCGGGCGGCTTCTGCAATCACTGAACCACCCATGGAATGACCTATCAGAATAACGCGTGGACTGCCGACTGCTTCTGTCACGGCCCGTACATCCTCTCCAAAAGCAGCCATCGTGTATTTTGCACGAGACATCCCCGAGTGGCCGTGACCGGCCAAATCAAGAACGACAACACGGTATTTTCTGGCAAAATGCGGTATCTGGGCGCGCCAATAGCGTGCATCACAACTCCAGCCATGCACAAACACAAGAGTCGGTTCCCCGGAGCCATAGATCTCATGAGAAACAGGAGTACCGTCCTTGGAAAGAACAACCTTAGGCCATTGTTCCTTTGCGTAAGCACCGCCAACGGTAAGAAGCATCAACACCAGGCAACACATCAGGGTCAGCAATAATTTTGTCGTTATCCTGGATTGCGCATTGATATCTTCCCGAACAACATTTGATTTCATTTTCATTGTCTGTATCCTCTTTTCTCGGGATGAAGGTTGGCTGGAGTGTGGCGATTGTCAGCATTGCTTAGTTATACATTTCATCTGAAACCAACCATTACAACCAACATTAAAACAAATTGGGAAACGTTGCGTCATATAGAAACACGAAAACCGAAGTTTCATCCCGGTTCGAAGATCAAATTAATGGATCAGGTTCGGGATGTTTTTTGATATTTGCGTTTTTTTATCCCACGAAACAGAGGCGTTGTCAATGGATACTTTGTAATATTAACTACTTGGACGGGAACAGCTATCCGAACTTTTCGGAGCAAAGAATGTTGAGGCTTTTCTATCCTATCCGGCTAATGAAGATATCGTTGTCCCCCTCTGAACACTAAGCCTGTCGAAGCGCTCCTCTCAAACCTTGCACCTTTTTTCTTCCCCGACTCGTTATTGACAAGTTTTACTTTGTGTTATTTAATGCCTACATGCATATGTTGAGTGTAACGCTTCTTTCGTCAAAATTCCCGTCTGTGGATATTTATCCCTTCAATCTGCCTGTCTTTCAACACACACGGCACCTTGCTTTTGAAACACCGGTGACGTTGTTCGCAGGTGAAAACGGTTCCGGAAAATCCACGCTGCTTCACGCCATCGCACAGGCCTGCGGCATTCACATCTGGCAGGAAACCGGACACCGCCGCGTTCAGAACAATCCTTACGAAGACCGGCTTGGGCGCTACTTGTCCGTCGAATGGAAAGACGGCAAAGTTCCGGGATCCTACTTCGGCTCTGAAAGTTTCCAGCATTTCCGGCAGATTCTTGATGAGTGGTCAGTCGCCGACCCCGGCCAACTGAGCTATTTCGGCGGAAAATCCCTGATGACTCAGTCGCACGGTGAATCCCTCATGTCTTTTTTTTCATCGCGCTACCGAATCAAAGGAATCTATCTTCTGGATGAACCGGAAACAGCGCTCTCTCCCCGAAGCCAGATCCGGCTTCTGGATTTGATCACAAAAGCTGCGGAAGCCGGTCATGCACAGTTTATTCTTGCAACGCATTCGCCGATTCTGCTGGCCTGTCCCCTCTCCGTCATCTATAATTTTAATACACACCCCGTTGAGCCGATTTCCTATAAACAAACGGAGCATTATCAGATTTATAAAACTTTTTTAGAAAACCAGTAAAAGAAAATTGATCCCTTCGAAAAAAATGAAAAGCAAATGCAGCCGATTCGTGACATAGTGGAAGCGCACAGCTTGGCTGTGATCAAAGCATCACGGGACGGGGATTAATCCGTGCTGATCATCAAGTAATTGTATTAAGGAGGAAATGATGCAGGAAATCAACTTTGCAAATATTGACGGAATTGAAGTGGGCCACGCCCAGAACCTTACAGCCGCTACCGGCTGCACGGTTGTAATATGCAGGGAAGGAGCAGCGGCCGGCGTGGACGTACGCGGTGGCGCACCAGGCACACGCGAGACGGACCTCCTCAATCCGGTGAATCTGGTGCAAAAAATTCACGCGGTGATGCTTGCGGGGGGTAGCGCTTTTGGTCTCGACGCGGCAGCAGGCATCATGCACTATCTGGAAGAACAGGAGATCGGTTTTGACGTCGGCGTGACGCACGTGCCGATCGTTTCCGGTGCCGTACTCTTCGATCTTACCTGCGGCGATTATAAGGTTCGGCCGGACAAAGCGATGGGGTATCAGGCCTGCGTAAACGCGGGAAGGAACTGCCCGCAGGGCAATGTCGGTGCTGGAGCGGGCGCCACAGTGGGCAAGATCCTGGGCATGAACCGCGCCATGAAAAGCGGCTTGGGCATATATGCCGTACAGATTGACCGTTTGCAGGTGGGCGCACTTGTAGCGGTAAACTGCCTGGGTGACGTAATCGATCCGCAAACCGCAGAAAAGCAGGCCGGACTCCTGGACGAAGAGGGGCGGATGCTGGTCGATACGGAAGAGGTGATGATTTCCGCCTATGCCGGTAAGAAGAACCTGTTTGCCGGCAATACGACTATCGGAGTGGTCGCAACCAATGCGGCGTTGTCGAAGGCGCAAGCGGCAAAACTGGCCTCCATGTCGCATAACGGCTACGCCCGAACCATGAGGCCGGCGCATTCAATGGTGGACGGCGACACGATCTTCGCCCTTTCCACCGGCGATGTGGAAGCGGATTTGAGCACTGTCGGCCTCTTGGCCGCCCGCGTGATGGAGCGCGCCGTGGTAAACGCAGTGCGAAACACCTCGTCCCTGGACGGCCTGAAATGCTATGCGGATTTGAAAAAATGATCGGCCTGTGGCAGTGGAAAGAGAAAAGTGGATAGTTGTGAAGTGCCAAAACATCGTGGACAGGGTTCTTTGACAATCGAACAGCTTTTACGTCATTTCAAG
>CAYMYR010000045.1:16660-20386 GCA_964394715.1 uncultured Smithella sp. | reverse complement strand
AATCATGATCTGTGGATATAGCAAGCCCCCTCAAGACCCTCCGTCTTGAGGGGGCATTTTTTTAACCGAAATCAAAAGAACAAATGCTATGTCTGTTGCCAGATATGACTCGATAGAGAAAGATATCCTTAACCTTTAACCTTGTTCCTTCTTCCTTACTCCCTTAATCTCTTGACTTTTTCGTCAGTTTAGCTCAAATTTGATCAGGCTTTGAAATATGCTTATGTCTTTACTGTCAATTATTCATCAGGCACAGCATTTTAGATAAAATGAGTGCATGGCTGTGCGAACCTGGAACCCGAAATTGCAGAAAACTTTGACACGGGGAGCGATGAAGACAAAAATCTTAATTGTTGATGATAATACAGATATTCAAGACATGCTGAAGAGCATGATGGAACATCAGGGATGGGAAGTCTCTCAGGCGGCAAATGGCCGGGAAGGTTTGGAGATTGCCCGTAACCAGGGTCCCGACCTGATTGTTTCGGACATTCTGATGCCGGTAATGGACGGTTATGCTTTGTGCCGTCAATGCAAGGCGGATCCGAAGCTCAAAGACATTCCCTTTGTTTTCTACACAGCAACTTATACGGATCCACATGAAAAAGATTTCGCGCTGGATCTCGGGGCGGATAGTTTCATTGACAAACCGCAGAAGCCGTCCATGCTGATGAAAATCCTGAAAGATCTTCTTGAAAAAAAGAAATCGACTCCATCGTCGCCGAAAAAACCATTTGGTGAGGAAATGGAGTTCTTCCGCCGCCACAACGAAATTCTTTTCAGCAAGCTAGAGAAAAAAATGTCGGATCTGGAAGCGGCAAATCAGGAGCTACGAAAAGCGGAAGAGCAGTACCGGCTGAGCTTTGAAAATATTAATGATGTCATTTTTACATTTGATATGGACCTCAAGCTTATCAGCATGTCTCCTAGTGTAGAAAAAGTTGTGGGATACAAGGCAGATTATTTTCTCGGCAAGTCTATTTCCGATTTCAGATCTATCCTGACGCCACAGTCCATGAAACAGGCGACTGATCATATCAGGAGGATCATGAATGGTGAAGTTTTGCCGCCATTGATTTATGAATTGATTCCAAAAGATGACACGATGAAGATCATTGAAATCGATGCATCGATGATCAGGCAGGACGGAAAAGCCTCAGGGATTGTTTGTGTATCCCGTGACATCACCGAGCGACGAAATGCGGAAGAATATTTGCGGGACAGTGAAGAAAGATTCCGCATTCTCGCGGAGTCTTCTCCAACGGCCATTATGATGTTTCAAAACGACAAATGGATTTATGCGAACCCCGCCGCGACGGAGATCACGGGCTACACGAAACAGGAACTCCTTTCCATGAATTTCTGGGATTTTGTCTATCCTGACGACAGGCAATCGGTTGCGGAAAGGGGCAAGAGACGTCAGCAGGGTCTTCCCGTTACCAGTCGTTATGAATTCAGAATTGTTGCGAAAGACGGTACAGTCAAATGGATTGATCTCTCCGGGGCGACAGTCGTTTTTAATGGAAAAACCGCAGGGATTGTTTCCGTTCTGGACATTACCGGACGAAAGCAGGCCGATGAGGCGCTGCGGGAAAGCGAAAAAAAATACAAACTTCTTGTCGATAAACTGCCCGATCTCGTGTTTGTCTTAAACATGGATTTAAAAACCATCTATGTTACTCCTTCCGTGGAGACGTTATTCGGATTTACACAGGAGGAGCGCATGCTTCAGACGGTTGACCAGCAGATGACGCCAGCGTCTTTGGAAATTGTCATGAACACCCTGTCCAGGGAGCTTGAGCTCGAAAAGGAAGGACGCAGCGACCCGAATCGAAAAATCATGATGGAATTGGAATATTACCACAAGGACGGATCAACCCGCTGGGTGGAAACGATTGTGAGTGCAGTCCGGGACGAACAGGGTAATCTGGTTGCCATTCATGGTGTGAACCGGGATATTACGGAACATAAGAAAGCGCAGGAAGAGCTTCACAGGACCCTAAACAGGCTGAACAAGGCGATGAGCACGACCATCCATGTTCTGGCGGCAGCTGTTGAGGCGAGGGATCCCTATACGGCAGGACACCAGACGCGGGCGGCAGATCTGGCCTGTGCCATTGCCGCCGAGATGGGAATCTCCAGAGAAAGAATCGACGGTATTGGAATGGCGGGCTCGATTCACGATATCGGTAAACTTTCCGTCCCCGCGGCGCTGCTGTCTAAATCCTCAAAGCTGACCAGCGTTGAATTTTCACTGATCAAAGAACATGCGGAAAAGGGGTACGAGATGCTGAAGGATGTGGAATCTTTCTGGCCACTGGCGGAAATCGTTTATCAGCATCACGAACGGATCGACGGTTCGGGCTATCCCCGAAGACTGAAAGAAGAGGAGATCCTTCTGGAAGCGCGTATTCTGGCTGTGGCCGATGTCGTGGAAGCCATGGCATCCCATCGTCCCTATCGTCCGGCCCTGGGTATCGATGCCGCCCTGGAGGAGATCGAGAAAAACAGCGGGACTCTTTATGACCAGTCTGTTGTCAAGGCCTGTTTATCATTGTTTCGGAAAAAGGGATATCATTTGCCTGATCTCGCGGCATGACGTTATCCGCACATGCCGGAACAAGACGAAATGGATGATTTCCGATATTTATGATGATCAACGCAACAGGGTTGCTCGTGTCCGGATTTGATTGATCATGAGAAAGCTCCCCGGAGGTTAAACTGTTATGGCGGTTAAATCAAAACCAACTATTAAATCAAGGATGCCTGTCAAAAATAAAGCAAAAGCCGGAGTCAAACCAAAAGAAAAATCCGGACCTGCCGGATCAAAGAAAAGCGTAGCTTCGGGAAGAGAGGATTTTGCCCGCCTCGCGGAAGATATCATCTCCAATGTCGGTGTCGGAATCTATGTCCTGCAGCAGGGGAAATTTGTCTACGTCAGTTCCCTCTATAAGAAGCTTTCGGGTTATTCGGAAAAAGAGCTCATCGGCCTCAAGTCTCTCGACTACATTCATCCGGAAGACCGGGAGATAACCAGGAAGAATGCGATCAGAGCACTGAAGAGGGAGAGCTCCGAACCTTATGAATATAGGTTCATCAAGAAAAACGGAGAGATCATGTGGGCCCTGGAGATGGTTGCTTCTGTCAAATACCGGGGCAAGAGGGCCGTGCTCGGCAGTTTTATGGATATTACCGAGCGCAAAATGATGGAGGAATCGTTACACAAAAGTGAGGAAAAATACCGTTCAATCCTGGAAAATATTGAAGAGGGCTACGCTGAACTCGACCTGAAAGGGAATTTGCTCTTTTTCAACGATGCTTTGTGCGGAATTCATGGATATACCCGTGAAGAAACCATGAAGATGAAAAACTATCGCACGATTATGGATGACGATAATGCAAAGAAAATGTTTTATTACTATAACAAGGCATATACTACAGGCCAGTCCCTGAAAGAAGTTGAATATGAAGTTATTGCCAAAGGCGGCCAAAGAAGATATCTTGAAACATCCATCACCCCTATAAAAGATCCGGAAGGAAAGGTTCTTGCATTCCGGGGAATCTTAACAGACAGGACGGAAAGAAAGAAAACAGAGGAAGCGCTACGTCTGTCTGAGCAGAAATACCGGACGATACTGGAAGAGATGGACGAAGCGTATTTCGAGGTGGATCTGGCCGGCAATTACACGTACGTGAATGATGCGATATCCCGTCTTCTGGGGTATC
>CAYMYR010000045.1:0-16560 GCA_964394715.1 uncultured Smithella sp. | reverse complement strand
CTGGCCGGCAATTACACGTACGTGAATGATGCGATATCCCGTCTTCTGGGGTATCCGAAGGAAGAGCTGCTGGGAACAACCTTTCGCAAGCAGGTGAATGAAGAAGACACGGCGCTGCTTTATGATGCTTTCGGCAGGATCTTTACGACCGGCCAGCCGGTAAGGGACATTGCCTACAAAGCCATCCGCAAGGGTGGAGAAATCATATATGCTGAAATTAACGGTTTCCCCATACAGAACCAGAAGGGAGAGGTGATTGGTTTCCGGGGAATCGGCCGGGATGTTACAGAACGCAAGCGGATGGAGGAAGCGCTGCGCCAATCGGAGCAGAGATACCGGACGATTCTGGAAGAGATGGACGAAGCGTATTTCGAGGTAGACCTGGCCGGCAACTACACGTATGTGAACGACGCGATATCCCGTCTTCTGGGGTATCCGAAGGAAGAGCTGCTGGGAACAACCTTTCGCAAGCAGGTGAATGAAGAAGACACGGCGCTGCTTTATGATGCTTTCGGCAGGATCTTTACGACCGGCAAGCCGGTTCGGGATATTGCCTACAAAGCCATCCGCAAGGGCGGAGAAGTCAGGTATGCGGAAATTGCCGGGTTCCCCATTCAGAACCGGAAGGGAGATGTGATTGGTTTCCGGGGCATCGGCCGGGATGTGACAGATCGCAAGCGCACTGAAGAGCAAATCAGGCATATGGCCACTCACGATGCCCTGACAGAGCTGCCCAACCGCATGATGTTCAGTCAGCTGCTGAATCACGCCATACAGGCCGCAAAACGCAATAAGCGTAAACTGGCTGTTCTGTTTATCGATCTTGACCGCTTTAAAATCATCAACGACACGCTTGGTCACGAATCGGGTGATGAGCTTTTAAAGACCATTGCCTTGCGTTTCAAGCAGACGCTGCGGGCCATGGATGTAGTCGCCCGTCTCGGTGGGGACGAGTTTGTCATTTTGGTCGAGGAGGTCGAGAATCCGGGGCAACTTGGCACTGTAGCACAGAAAATTCTTTCCGCTGCCATGAAACCGGTATCACTTATGGGCGAAGAATGCCGGGTAACGGCAAGCGTCGGCATCAGCATGTATCCGAAAGACGGCGAAGATGAACAGGCTCTGATGAAGACAGCCGACAAGGCCATGTATTTTGCCAAAGAAGAAGGCAAGAATAATTACCAGTTCTATTCTGAAAGCATGAAGTCCCAGTCGATCGAGCAGCTTTCACTTGAAACCCATCTTCGTCTCGCTCTCGAGCGTAAAGAGCTGTCATTAAACTACCAGGCTAAACTGGATTTCAAGACGGGTGCCATCACAGGCGTGGAAGCCCTGCTGCGCTGGCACAGTCCGATTCTTGGTGACGTAACGCCGACGCAATTTATTCCGGTAGCCGAAGAGACCGGTTTGATCATTCCAATTGGCCGGTGGGTGATCAGAACCGCCTGCGAACAGAATGTCGCCTGGCAGCAGCGGGGGCTTCCGCCTGTGTGCATTTCTGTGAATCTATCCCTTCGCCAGCTTCGCGATGAAAATCTGATTGAAGATATCAAGGCAGTGCTCGGGGATTCGGGTATGGCGCCTCATTTGCTGGAGCTTGAGATTACGGAGAGCATGGTTATGCACAATCCGGTGCGAATGGTTGAGATCCTGACAAAAATCAAGGATATGGGGGTTCGCTTGGCGATTGATGATTTCGGCACCGGCTACTCATCGCTTGCGCATATTAAGCGCTTTCCAATTGATACGATCAAAGTGGACCGTTCATTCATCCGCAATGTTCCGGAAGATTATGAGGATAAGGCCATTATCGAGGCGATCATTTCCATGGGGCAGACGCTGAGTCTTACCGTGGTGGCCGAAGGCGTGGAAACGCAGGAGCAGATGAACTATCTGAAAGAACATTCCTGTCATGAAATGCAGGGTTACTATTTCAGCAAACCCGTTTCGGCTGATGAATTCGCTAATCTTTTGAAAACGAATTTGTTTACTCCGAGAACTTAACACTGAAAATAATGGCCTGAAACAGGAATCACGCCTGTAAACAAGGTCAATGCAGTGATGCGGGTTTTGCATGAAGCCAGTTCACGATGACCATCTGCCGGTGTAAAGTCCTTTGCCGGGTTTTTGTCGAGAATCAATCAGGTTACCACGCGTAGCGGCCGGATCTGCCGGAAGAAGGATATTTTTTGCGGGTACCGGTTTGGACAGCGCTCTGACGCCGTTTGTTCTCATCAACATCATACATTGCAAAAACTTCACGGATGGAACGGGTCTCCGGCAGCACGTAAACAACGCCGTTTGTGCCTGTAAATGCCGGTTGTACAAAGTTTTTAAAGAATTTTAAGGGAACATTGATACAGCCGTAGGAAATCCGTTTATCTTGTGGTGTCGGAGTAGCCAGGCGCTGCAGGCGTCGCTCTTCAGGTCTGTTGGTAACCACCGGATGCAGGGAGACGGCTGCGGCGTAATCTACCCAGAGAACGTTTTTACCATGGTAATTGCGTCCCAAAGAGGCAATGAAGCGACCAGCCGGCGTGATGCGTTCCTCTGGTCGTATGTCCGACATTGCCCGTTTGCCGATATCAGGAACAGAATCATCACCGCGTTCCAGACCGAGCAGAACGGGAGCTGAACCACGAAGACGCCCTTCCGGATAGAACACAAAGACTTTGGCGTTTGTTTTGTCGATAATCACGAACGGCAAGCGGCGATTGTCACCTGAATCGACGACCCAGTCTGCCACTTGCTGAACATCCTGAGAAACGCTTTCCCCTTCGAAATTTGCCCGCCCGTAGTAGCTTGTCACCGACGGTCGCAAATCCACATTATCATGTGGCGCTACCACCTGATAAACTAACTGATAACCTTCTTGCCCGGCCCCGGCGTCTGCATGGTCTGTGTGAGCAGATGCAGATAATGACCTTTCCGGAATGGATGATTGATCAACTTTACCTGCCGCTTCCAATTGCTGTGGTATAAAGCAAACGGCCAGCAAACCCAGACAAAATACTTTTACGACGATTACTGCTATTGAGCGCATGTGTCCTGCTGAAAACTTTGTATACTGAAGCGCCGTCAGAAGGGACAGCCCGATCCTTGTTGTGTTTTTATTTCATTATGCTTCGATCGGCAGGAAATCAAGCCTGCCGATCAGTGCCCGCAGCTCTTTTAATTACGGTCATGTATAGGCGGACGTTCCGGTTCCACGTAGGGTTCCGGCGGAGCTGCTTCTTCCTGAATGGGCGCGATCTCTGCCTGTCCCTCGTCGTACCAGCAATGCCAGGATCCCAGTCTGTAATGGAAATCCCCTACAGGCCTGCAAAAGGTAAACTCAACAGGATCCAAAACAAGACGCTGTCCCACTACACCTGCGCTGCGCGTGGGAAGGGAGAAGGGCAGGGCAAGAACAAATACTGCCGAACCGGCTGCAATGGCGGCAATTCCACCCGGTCTTGCGAAAAACACGTCAGCAATGATATCAATGTCAGAGGTCTCATATGCGGAGACGGGTCCGGTACTCAAGACCATGATCAATACAACCAGAAACGCAGTCAGTTTCTTTTTCATCTACAAACCCTCCTTTTGGCAGGAAATTCTTTTTTTATTTTTTTTATTATAGAAAGCGGGACGTTGTATGTCAAGGAAATCTTAATCAAAAAAATAATGCAAGGGGTCGGTGATCCGTGGTTTTCATGGTCCGCCATTCACTGCCTGATTTCCATTGACAGACCTTTGCTGCTTTCCTATATTCAACCGGAAAGATCAGCGGTAGAAAAAGTCTTCAGCGCGGTGGTTCTTTTTCATCAACCCGGACGGTGAATATGTGACTGCGCTGGTTAAAAAGCTGAGCGTCAAAAGGGAAAGGAAGTGAAGTTATTCAGGCAGAACGTTTACAGGCGCTTGATGTTTTTCGCGGCTTTACCATTGCGTTGATGATTCTTGTTAATACACCCGGCTGCTGGTCGTGTGTTTATGAGCCTCTCAGGCACGCCAACTGGCATGGCTGTACGATCACCGACCTGGTGTTCCCCTTCTTTCTTTTCATCACGGGCGCGGCCATGAGGTATTCCTTTAAAAAATATGACTATCGGTTGTCTCATGGTGTCATTGTAAAGGTGCTGAAACGGGCCGTACTGATTTTTCTGATCGGTTTGGCACTCAATTTTTTTCCTTTCCAGGTTGGACTGGATGAGCTGCGCGTGATGGGCGTGCTTCAGCGGATCGCTTTAGCCTACGGTATTGCCGCTTTCATTTGCCTCGGTTTTGACCGTCAGAAACTATTTTTCATATCATTTCTATTGCTGATCACTTACTGGCTTATACTGGTTGTTTTCGGTCATGGAAATCCGTATTCACTGGAGAGTAATGTTGTCCGGTTCGTCGATCTCGCAGTACTGGGTGAAAAGCATATGTGGCATGGGAAGGTCCTTCCGATGGAACCTGAAGGAATATTGAGCACGATGCCCGCGGTTGTGTCCGTGCTGTTTGGATATCTGGCGGGAAGTCATCTTCAATCTCAGACAGATCTCGTGAAGAGCTTGCGCAGGATGTCTATTGCTGGTATTGCGGCGATTGCTGCCGGGATGGCATGGGGGCAGGTATTTCCGATCAACAAATATCTCTGGAGCAGTTCGTATGTCGTCTACACCTCGGGGTGGGCGATGGTGATGTTGTCAATCTGCGTGTATCTAATTGATGTAAGAGGATACCGCAGATGGAGCAAGCCGTTTAATGTTTTGGGTCTGAATCCGTTGTTTATTTATGTTCTCTCCATTGTCTGGGTTAAAATCTTGCTGTACGGTGTTAAAATCACAAAATTCGACGGGTCCGTCATCAGCGGCTATCAATGGATATTCAGTGAATGGTGCCTGCCATTGGCCGGATGTTACGGTGGTTCGCTTGTGTTCGCCATGGCGAATGTTTTGCTGTCATGGATGATTGCATTGTTGCTGTTCAGAAAAAAAATATTTGTTTCTCTTTGACAGGCGAAAAAGCCCATCCTCTCAGGACAGACTTTTTTTGGACGGTCGAAGGTAAGTTTGCCAGAGGGATGTTTTTTGTGTGAATCAACGGATCAAGATGTTGGCAACACTCTTCTTTTGTTGACATCAAAAATGGTTTTTCCTATAATCAAAACATACAAAACGGTTTAGATTCCCGAAAGGAGCAAAACTTATGTTTTGTCCAAAATGCGGTGTGAAAAGCGAGGAGGGAGCAAGATTCTGTACGGGTTGCGGCGCACCGCTGGCAGTGAATCCAGCCGATGTCGTCAGGCAGCCGTTTCAGCAAAATCCATCTCATGAAAGCCCGCCGCCCTATTCGGAGACGCAGTCGAAAAAGAAAAAGGGATGCCTGATCGCCGCGGGTGTTGCCGCTTTTCTGCTCCTGTTGTTGATTATCCTGGCTATCATGAACGGAGGGGAAATCAGCTTTACAACGGCTCATTTCTCTGAGGCTTATATGGCATCAAAAATCAATCCGGAAACCTCTGAGCCAGTGGTAAAAACCGAAGTGTTCCCGAAGCGGTCGACCACAAAGATTTATGCCGTTGCCCTGGTGAAAAATATTCCCGGGGACACAAAACTTTCGGCTGTCTGGTATCATATTCCTACCGGATCAAGCCTGAGAACTGAAAATGATATTGTAACCGACAAGGATATGTGGGTGAATTTCAATCTTACCAATCCACGCGGGTTCATTGCCGGTGAATACAAGGTCGATTTGATGATTAACGGCAAGGTCGAAAAAACGCTCCGTTTCAGAGTAGAATGACAACAGGATTTGTTCAGGATTGTTCACTGTCAGCAGGAAGTATTCTATCAGGGTTGAGCCCGGCAACGAAGTCGGGATAAAGTTTCTTCCACTGTGCGACGGAAGATCCTATTGCCGGGAATGATCAGGACAGATATGTGGAAAAAATCCGGAAATGAATGATAAAAAAGGTGGATTTTTTTTTAAAGAAGATATAAATTTAATTAATTGTGGTTTAAAAAAACTTTAAAGGGGTGTCCAATGAACAGAGCAGAGTTAATCGAAGAAGTAGCAAAGGTAACAAGCACCAAGAAAGAGGCCGATGAGGCAATCAGCGCAATGCTGGTGGCAATCAAGAAAGCGCTGAAGAAGGGCGAAAGTGTTACATTGGTGGGATTTGGTACTTTCTCCGTTAGCAAGAGGAAGGCCCGCAAAGGCAGAAACCCCCAGACAGGTGAAGCCATTAAAATCGCCGCGAAGAAGGTTCCGGTTTTCAAAGCCGGCAAGGGTTTGAAGGATGCAGTAAAATAGTTTGTTTTCTTACTTCATGAAAAAAGGCCGCTTCGTTTTCAAGACGAAACGGCCTTTTTTTTTGTTTTTACAGAAGGTGGTTTGTTTATTTGTACAATGCTTCAATCCGGTCCATTAATTTGTCCAGAACAACTTTACGCTTGAGTTTCATTGTTTGAGTCAACGTGCCGTTCTCCAGGGTGAATGGTTCGGAAAGAAGCAGAAACTTTTTAGGAATTTCGTAGCCGCCGAACTTGCCTTTCAGGTGGTTTGTAATGGTTTCGCTGATCATGTCGATGATGTCCTGACGGGCTACCAGGGTTTCAATTTCTGTCGGTAATCCTTTTTCTTTCGCATAGCGCCCAAGAACATCAAAATCGGGAACAACAATGCAAATATTGTAGGGTCTGTTTAGGCCGTAAACGACAGCCTGCTGGACAAAAGGTACGAGGCAGATTTCTTCTTCCAGCGAAACAGGGAAGACAAATTTCCCGTTTTCCAGTTTATACTGCTCTTTGATGCGTCCAGTGATGTAGAGGAATCCGTCCTTATCCAGGCGTCCGCGGTCGCCGGTGCGGAAGCCACCGTCGGAGGTCATGGTGGCCTTAGTGTCTTCCGGACGGTTGTGATAACCCTTCATAACATTGGGACCGTAAACGACAATTTCACCGTCCGTTGCCCCTTCTTCCACCACGGAAGAATCGATGACGACCTTGACCTTGTCAATGATCTTGCCTACACTGCCGAGCCTGTAGTCGAAGGAGGCATTCATCGAGATTCCCGGCGATGTTTCCGTGAGACCGTAGCAGTCGTAAATGGGAATGCCGATGTCAAAGAAGAACTTGCCAATTTCGGGATTCATGGCTGCGCTGCCGGTCATGGACCCAAGCATTCTTCCGCCCAGACGTGCCCGGATTTTCGAAAAAACAATTTTATCGGCCAGTTTGTATTTAAGGTTGGTCATGAAATCGGATTTTCCTTGTTCTGCCAGCTCCCGACGTTTCTTGGCCGAATCGATACCCATAACAAACAGGGTTTTGGCCAGTCCCCCTTCCTGGTTCATTTTGTCCCATAGTCCGGCATAAATCCGGTTGAATACGGTGGGTACTGCAATCAGGAAGGTGGGTTTGATGGCGACAATGTCGTTGACAATGGTTTTTGCGCTTTCCGCCAGGCCCATCGCACCGCCCAGGCGGATGATAGCGAACAGTTCCGCGGTCTGACCAAAAGAATGTGCCCAGGGCAGGATGGTTAGGGAAACCACTTCGTTTTCCAGAAGCTCAGGATACATCTTGAGGCCTGCATGAGCATTGCTGGTGAAATTCATGTGACAAAGCAAAACGCCTTTCGGGTTGCCTGTTGTTCCCGATGTGTAGATGAGCTCGGCGATGTCGTCCGGAGCCGGGCTTGCGGCAGCCACAGGTTTGGCAGCCCCCTTTTTTTCCAGCGCTGCCATAGAGTTCTCTCCTTGGGCTTCAATAACAAAAATATGTTTGAGCGTGGGAATTTCTTTTGGAAAATTTTTAATTTTATCATACACTTCCGGTTTGGAGACGAACAGGACCTGTATCTGGCTGTCTGTAATGATGTATTTCCAGATCTGGACGAGTTCTGCTTCATACATGGGGACGAAACGGGCGAGGCGTCCCCAGGAAGCAAAAGCAACAACGGGCCATTCCAGACGGTTGTTGCCGATAAATCCGACGACATCGTCTTTGTTAATGCCAAGCTGGGCAAGTCCCGCCCGGAGATTATTGATGCGAGTGCCTATTTCTTTATAAGTTACCCATTCGTAGACACCGTTATTGTTTTTTGTGCCGAAAAGTTTTCTGTCGGGAAAATTGGCCAGGCTCTCCTGCCACCAGTCAACCAGATTGTCAGGTTTGTCAAGCGTGAAATGATGCATAAGAAATTCCTCCTTCATTGGTTTGCGCGGGGAATTTCTTTCCCTGCGGAATGTATTAACCCGTCCGCCTACGGGCAGCAGTCCTTTAATCTATTTTGAAAAAAAGTTCAATCGAAACGAATTATTCATTTTTATAAATTTCCGTTGCACTTGAAACCAAACAACGTTATTTATTAGCAATTAAACGGTTGCATCGCCAAGATCCCTTATGGAAATAACGTTTAACCCATGGATAACTGAGAGAAAGGAGTTCTTATGAACCAGCCGGAATTAACCCGTCAGGCCTTGAGTATTTTGCGTTCGCCGGAAAATTTTCAGTGGTACGTCATCCCGCTGCTTGCGCTGGTCGTTTATGTTTACGCAAACGAAATCAGCAAAAAGAACTGGAAGGCCATAGCCGCGGGGCTTTCCCTGTATCTCGTGCACTGGTTTTATGAAATTATAAATGCCCTTATCCAGTACGGAAGCGGCCACGCTCTGTGGACGGTGCCCGCAGGAACCGCCTTCCTTCTGCTGGTCGGCGTGGGAATTGAATTGAGCCTGATGTTTTCTATCGCGGGCCTGGTAATGAGCAAGGTATTGCCCGAGGATCCCAAAATGAAAATTCTGGGCGTCAACAACCGCATTTTCTTTGCCGTGGTCAATGCAGCCCTGTTTTCCTTCATTGAGATTTTTCTGGCACAAACGCCTGCGTTCCACTGGGTTTATCCCTGGTGGGGAGCATTCCCGGTTTTCGTGACGGTTTATATTCCTTTCTTTGTCGTGTCATTCCTTTGCTATGACTGGAAACCAAAAATGCAGGTCAGGGTAATCGGTTCACTTTTTGCTGTGGATGTTTTGATGATGGTCATCTTTGCAGGTATCCTAAAATGGATATAGAATTGTAAAAGACGGAATTTTTGAATGAATTGCGGTTAAAAGAAAGGTTAATCAATCCTGCGGTGCCGGAACTGAAAACGGGCATGAAGATCTGCGACCGGCACGATTCATTGACTGATTTTCAAAAGTGTGCGATGGGATTTTTTATGGAGGACTTATGATGGGTAAACATGGCAGGATTGCGTTGGTGGTTTTTTTGTGTCTGGCCATGCTGACGCTTTCCGCATCTGCAGCGGTTTCAAAATCCCAAAAGAAAGTGAGAGCTCATCGAAAATCCGTTTCCGCGAAAATCATCCGGGCTCCCCGCGGTCCTGTTTTGCATTCCGCATCTGCAGCGGTTTCAAAATCCAAAAAGAAAGTGAGAGTTCATAGAAAATCCGTTCCCGTGAAAGTGATCCAGTCTTCCCATGGGCCTTTATTGCATTCCGCAGCGGTTCTGGTAAAAGATCAAAGCACCGGCAGACTTTTGATCCAAAAACGCACGACGGCAGTTGTCCCCATTGCTTCCATTACAAAACTGATGACAGCCATGGTTGTTTTGGATCAGGACGAAAATCTTCAGGGAAATCTGGTGATTCAGAACGCGGATGTGGACAGAATCCGCCACAGTCACTCACGGCTGCCGGTTGGAACAATGCTCACGCGAAGGGAAGCCATGCTGCTTGCCCTGATGTCTTCCGAAAATCGCTGTGCACACGCGCTTGGCAGAACTTATCCGGGCGGAAACAGGGCCTGTGTGGCCGCCATGAATGCCAAAGCCAGAGCGTTGGGTTTATCCAGTACACGCTTTACAGATACCTCGGGTCTTGCCAACGGCAATGTCTCTTCCGCCCGTGACCTTGCGAAATTAGTGGAGTCCGCTTATCAGTATGACATGATTCGGGAATTTACCACCTCCAGAGAAACCACTATCTATGCGGGTCAGCGGATTTTGGAATACCGCAATTCCAATCTGCTTGTTAAGGATCCTGATTGGGATATTGGTCTTTCCAAAACAGGCTATACGGATGAAGCCGGTCGATGCCTGGTAATGCAGGCCTACGTAGCAAATAGGCCGTTGCTCATCGTTTTGCTGGATTCCCAGGGGAGCCTGACACGTATAGGTGATGCCAACCGGATTAAAAAATGGCTCGAAGGACCTTCCCATGCGGCTACGGCGGGGAAAGGGTAAACATTGCAGGACATTTGTCCCCCTGCAGGTCAAAAAACACATGTTCTTTTGTTTTTTCAGTTATTTCATGATCTTTATTGACTCCCGGTCTTGAATTTGCTAAAGAAAACAGGTTTTGGAGTTACAGAAATCCATGACGGATATTTTATATGATTGATCTGCATACTCATTCAATTTTCAGCGATGGCGAACTTGTACCATCCGAACTGGCCCAGCGCGCCCGTGCCGCAGGATATTCGACAATCGCCATCACGGACCATGCCGATCATTCCAATGTCGATTTTATCATTCCAAGAATTATCAGAGTCTGTGAAATAATTACCGCGAAGGGCAATATTCAGGTGTTGCCCGGACTGGAACTGACTCATGTTGATCCTGCCGATATTGCTACGCTTGTGTCTGAGGCGAGAAAACTGGGGGCGAAAATCTTGATCGTCCACGGAGAAACCCTGACAGAACCCGTGCCGCCCGGTACAAATCTGGCGGCCATCCAGGCCGGTGCTGACATCCTGGCCCATCCAGGCCTGATCACGGAAGAAGAAGGTCGTCTTGCCGCGAGTAAAGGCGTTTATCTTGAAATAACCACGCGCAGGGGACACAGCCTGACAAACGGCCACGTTGCCTCCGTGGCCAGAAAATGCGGCGCACTTTTGGTGCTCAATAACGATACTCACGCGCCGGGTGATTTCGTCGGCCCTCAAATGGCGGCGAATATCGCGCGGGGCGCAGGGATGTCCGAAGAAGAAGTTAATGCCATGTTCAACAATTCGAAGAATCTGATACAGAGGGCCCGTGCGTGAAAAGTCGTTTCGGTTCAGGTCCTTTGAATATCTGCCTGCTGACGTACCGGGGGAACCCGACTTGTGGCGGGCAGGGTGTTTACATCAAGCATTTAAGCAAGGCACTGTCCGATGAGGGACATCGGGTCGATGTAATCTCCGGCCCCCCATACCCCCATCTGGATGAGAATGTCCGCCTGATAAAAATGCCGAGTCTTGACCTTTATCATCCGGATCACCTTTTTTGGCCGGAAAAGGTAAGAGATTTGGCAAATCCGCTGAACATGTATGAATTTCTGAATGTCTGTACGGGCAGTTTCCCGGAGCCTTTTACCTTCGGGGAACGGGTTTATTCGTACCTCAAGAAGCAGCGTGCGGATTATGATATTGTGCACGATAACCAGTGCCTTTCCTATGGAATCGGTAGGCTGGCGAAAAAGGTCATGCCGACTATCCCGACAATCCACCATCCCATTACGGTGGACAGGCAGGAGGAATTCAAAGTGGCCAAAACGATCCGGCAGAGGTTCCGTGTTTTCCGCTGGTATTCGTTTATTAATATGCAGCTGAAAGTTGCGCGTCGGTTTTCACACATTATTACGGTATCGGAATTCACAAAAAGAGACATTGCCAAAGAATTCTCGCTGGACGAAAATAAATTCCGGGTTGTCCATAACGGAATCAACAACGAATTTTTTTACCCGAAGCAGAACGGCCCGAGGCCCGAAAATTCCCTGATCGTGACCAACAGCGCGGACACTCCCCTAAAGGGCCTGAACTTCCTTTTGGAAGCCGTAGCGGAGATCCGGAAAAAACAGCCAATATATCTGACGGTGATCGGCCAACCCAAGAAAGACGGCATCATTGAAAATCTGGTGGCCAGGCTGGGTGTGTCAGATATCGTCCGTTTTACCGGGCGGATTGAGAATGAAGAATTTGCCGATTATTATGCCAAGTCTACGATAGCCGTTGTTCCGTCGCTTTATGAAGGATTCGGCATTCCGGCGGCTGAAGCGATGGCATGCGGTGTGCCGCTGATTTCCACATCCGGAGGCGCTCTGCCTGAAGTCGTGGGCGAGGCGGGAATGATCGTTCCTCCTGCTGACGCGAAGGCACTGGCAGGTGCGATTCAGCATTTATTACAGTCACCGGAAGAAAGAAAGAAATACGCCCTGGCAGGGCTTACGCGTGTCAATTCGGTTTTCAGCTGGAAAAAGGCCGCCCAGGAAGTGGTTGAAGTCTATCGTGAGGCAATTCATGATTACCGTCGATCTTCATGAATTGTCGTTGAAGCCGGGTTATGCGGTTCTGGACGCCGGATGCGGTAGCGGCAGGCATTTGCGTGCACTGGCAAAAATGCCCGGTTTAAAAATTTTCGGGATCGACCGGAATCCATCCGACGTGGAAAATGCAGTTAAAGCTTTAAGAGAAATGCCGGATGCTGTTTCCCGTGATTTTTCCGTTACGTGTGCCGACGTAACGAAGCTGCCTTTTGACGATGAGTTTTTTGACTGTGTGATCTGTTCTGAGGTTCTGGAGCATATTCCGGAGCATGATGCCGCGTTAAAAGAATTGGTCCGTGTACTGAAATCGAACGGAACCATGGTCGTGAGCGTCCCGAGATTTTTTTCGGAACGTGTCTGCTGGATGATATCTTCGGCGTATTCCAGCGATGAAGGCGGGCATATCCGCATTTACAGGAAGAAAGAACTGCGGAAAATGCTGATCCGGCACGGCATGAAATGCTGGAAGATTAATTACAAGCATGCACTGCATGCGCCTTACTGGTGGCTGAAATGCATGGTTGGCATTAAGAACGACGAAAACGGCCTGGTGAAGCTTTATCACAAATTTCTGGTCTGGGATATGTTCTGCAAGCCAAAAGGAGTGCGGTTTCTTGAGGAAACGCTGAATCCGCTGATCGGCAAAAGCATCGTGTTTTATTTAAAAAAAGGCTGAGAATATGGATTTGAATCTATCAATCATTGAAGCGCTGAAACCCGTTGAGGTGGAAAAAGTCGCCGATTTTATCGCCGGTATGCAAAAAGACAGCGGGGAGATTCCCTGGTCGGTCGGCGGCAAGACGGATCCCTGGGACCATATCGAGAGCGCAATGGGTTTAAGTGTTGCCGGATATTTCAGCCAGGCCGAACATGCTTATCAGTGGCTGATCAAAACACAGCTGCCTGATGGAAGCTGGTGGTCGGAATCTAAAGACGGTGTGATCATCAATGCGACCAAAGAGACCAATTTTGCCGCCTACGTCGCAGTGGGCGTTTATCATCATTATCTGATTACGGGCAATAAGGATTTTTTAAGGACCATGTGGCCCACCGTGTCCCGCGGCATCCAGTTTGCGATCAACATGCAGGCCCCGGACGGTGAAATTTACTGGGCCAGGAATCAGGCAGGCGTCATTGACAAGATGGCGCTGCTCACGGGGTGCAGTTCGATTTATATGAGCATTAAATGTGCGCTGGCAATTGCCAGAGAGCTGGGGATCAGAAAATCGGGATGGCAGAAAGCCGGGGAACGGCTGGGCGAAACGATTTGTAACAGGCCCGATCTTTTCAATATGATCAAATCGCGTTTTTCCATGGACTGGTATTACCCGATTCTGTGCGGGGCGGTTACCGGAGACGAAGCGAAAAAACGAATCGATCATCTATGGGACAAATTTGTCGTTCCGGACTGGGGTGTTCGGTGCGTAAGCGACCGTCCCTGGGTCACGATGGCAGAAACATCGGAATTTATTCTGACGCTGGCCGGCATTGACGATCTGACACGTGCGAAAGCCATTTTCAGCTGGCTGGGCGACAAGCGCTATCCCGACGGGTCCTACTGGATGGGTGTGACATTTCCCGACAGCGTGATCTGGCCGGAAGAAAAAACCGCGTGGACGGCCGCCGCCGTGCTGCTGGCCTGGGATGCTATCAACGGCGTGACGCCCGCCGCGAGAATATTCAATCACAGCTACTGGCAGGAACGGCAATAACATCTTCTGAAAATCATACCTCATTGTTCCGAAGATTATTTTTTTGTGATAAAAGATACAATAATATCTGGAAGAGAGCAGCAACTTGCAGAAGGATCATCGTCCCTATTACCTTAAAAGATTAAGCCATAAATTCGAGAGATGGTACGCTCATCATTTCCTGGCCCCTCAATGCGAGTATTTCGGCAATAATCTGGTTTTTATGAAACCCTGGGGAGTGGAAATTTATGGTCCGTCTGTGTCGATCGGTGATTATACGACGCTGATTGCCACTATGGACAGAAGAATTCGGCTGACATCCTGGATGGCGAATGAAAAATCCGGGAATATTAGCATCGGGAGCCACTGCCTGGTTTGTCCGGGGACCAGGATACAGTCAGCCACGGCAATCCATGTCGGAAACGACTGTATGATGGCGCAGAATGTCATCATTACCGATGCCGACTGGCACGATATCTACGACCGCAGCGCGTCCATCGGGAACACCGAAGAAGTCGTGATCGGCAACAACGTGTGGATCGGTGACAGTGCCATGATCTGCAAAGGCGTTCACATCGGGGAGAATGCCATTATTGGCGCGGGGTCCGTTGTCGTGAAAGATATTCCGGCCAACGCCATCGCTGCAGGCAATCCCGCTACAGTCCTGAAGTATTTGGATCTGGACAAGCCGATCCGGTCCAGATCACAGTGGATGTCAGACCCTAAAAAGCTCAATGAGTATTTTGATACTGTCGAACGGATCATGCGGGAAAAAAATTCATTGTTCGGATGGATTCGATCCATTCTGCTTCCGCGAAAAGGAGATTGAAAATGCGAGTCGCGATTATCGCCTCCCCCTATCCACTGGAAGAATTTCCTTCACCTCCACTGGGAATAGCGTATGTAGCAGCGGCTTTTGAAGCGGCCGGATGTGAAGTACGCATTTTTGACTATATCATTTCCTGCTATTCCAAAGAGAAGCTGGCCCGTCAGTTGGCCGATTTTCAGCCGGATGCCGTGGGCGCCGGTTCGGTCACCATGAATTTTTACGAAGCGCAAAAAATCTTACGCGATGTCAAGAGCATTGATCCGGATATGCTCACAATGATGGGCGGGCCGCACGTTTCATTTACCGTGGAAGAGACGCTCAGAACTTATCCGGAAATCGATTTGATCTTTATTGGCGAGGCGGATGATACGATTGTCGATTTCGCGCCTCTGATTCATCAGAAAAACAAATGGCAAAGCGTACGGGGCATCGCGTTTCGCGATGGAAAAGAAATCGTCAATACAGGCCGGAGAGATTTTATCATGGAGGTCGACCGCATTCCCATGCCGGCCAGACATCTGCTGCCCCTTACACGCTACCGGGCGTTAGGTTATCCGGTCAGCATGATTACCGGCCGGGGATGTCCGCATGGCTGTATTTTCTGCCTGGGGCGAAAAATGGTCGGATCAAAAGTACGCCGTCGCAATCCAGAGTTGGTGCTGGATGAAATGGAACAGATCGCGTCCATGGGATTTGACCGCATCAATATTGCCGACGATCTCTTTGCCTCGGACACAAAAAGAGTCAAGGAAATATGCGGCGGAATGAAGGAAAGGAATCTGAAAATCAACTGGAGCGCCTTTTCCCGGGTGGATACCGTCACCCAGGAGATGTTCGACGCCATGGCTGACGCCGGCTGCGACAGCATCAGTTTTGGCATTGAATCGGGCTGTCCCGAAATGCTCAAAAGAGTCCGCAAGGGGATTAAACTCGAACAGGCGCGGGATGCGGTCAGAATTTGCAAGCAGGCGGGGATGCTGGCGCATGCTTCATTCATGGTCGGTTTGCCGGGTGAAACTCCGGAGAGCCTGACGCGAACGGACGAGTTTGCCAGAAGCCTGGATATTGTTTACGGTTACCATTATCTTGCTCCTTTTCCCGGCACGACGCTGTGCGAAAAAGTGAGCGATTACGACCTGGAAATCCTGACCAGGGACTGGTCAAAGTATGATGCCAATGACGCCATTGTCAGAACATCTTCTCTTTCTCCACAGGACATTCGTGATTTTGTCGCCCGCTATGATGCCCTGATGAACGGCATATGGAAGGAAGTCATGGACAACTACAAGACAGGCAGAAACACTCCCCATGATGATTTGCGCGTCCAGGGTCATCACCGCATGAACATTACGTTTGCCATTCTTAAAAAAGACCTCATTGAAAATTTTGGGTTCATTGATGCAAAGTCGCTCAACGGTGGAGGTAATGAGGCTTCGAGGATATTGACGGAGAGGCTCAAAAACGTCATTCCCGGCGATCCGGAGATTATTGAAAATACTATCAAGGATTATATTTCCCGGGGCTATCTGACGCAAGATCAAAACAGCGAAGGATGCACTTGGCGATGGATGTGAGGCAACACTCACTGCCGGTTATTTCTTATATTTTTCGAAGAAAATGTCGATGTAGTCGGTAACAGTGTGTTCTCCGTCGGGTTGCGTCATTTTCTGCATGCGCCAGTACTTCCGGTTGCCCCATGCTTTTAAAATAAATCTGCCTTTGCGTTCATGGGGGACACCATTGTTAATGTAGTTAATT
>CAYMYR010000044.1:0-21265 GCA_964394715.1 uncultured Smithella sp. | reverse complement strand
AATGTGCTCATGATCGGCCCTCCGGGTTCCGGAAAAAGCATGCTGGCCAGACGGATACCGACGATACTGCCCGATCTGCATTTTGAGGAGGCCATTGAAGTAACCAATGTTTTTTCCGTGGCGGGGCTTCTGAATTCAGGGGAAACGTTGATTGCTGCGCGGCCTTTTCGATCGCCGCATCACACGATTTCCGACGTAGGCCTGGTTGGCGGGGGACAGATGCCGCATCCGGGAGAAATCAGCCTAGCTCACCTTGGCGTACTTTTTCTTGACGAACTGCCTGAATTCAAGAGAAACGCGCTGGAAGCACTTCGCCAGCCGCTGGAGGATGGAACCATCACGATTTCACGGTCGGCGGTTACCGTAGGTTTCCCGGCCAGATTCATGCTGGTGGCAGCCATGAATCCCTGTCCCTGCGGATATTTCGGAGATCGGGTCCGAAGCTGTCGCTGCTCTGCACAGCAGATCCGCCAGTATCAGGGAAAGATATCCGGCCCGCTGCTCGATCGCATTGATTTGCATATCGAGGTGCCTTCAGTGAAATACCGTGATCTAACGGGAAAAGAAGAGGGGGAATCATCCGCCGCAATAAAAAAACGGGTGGATAGGGCGCGTGAACGGCAAAAACAGCGCTTCAACGGCGCCGGCATTCTCTCCAATGCGCGCATGAAAGAAAAACAAATCCGGTCTTTTTGTCCAATTAATGAAGAATCTCATCAATTGATGGAAATGGCCATCGAAAAAATGGGTTTTTCCGCGCGGGCCATGAACCGCATCCTCAAGGTGTCCCGCACCATTGCCGATCTGGAAGGCACTGATCAAATCAGCCCCGCACATATTGCCGAAGCAATTCAATATCGAAGTCTTGATCGAAGGATCGTTTAGTGGTATAAAAATTTATTATTAAAATATTTTTATTAAATATGTCTTGTTAAAGAGGAAATTATGAAAATTAAAATTGTGAAGGCTCTGCCCAAATACCTGAAGCCGAAACCGGATCAAAGCAAACTGGGTTTCGGCAAACATTTTACCGACCACATGTTTACCATGAAATATAAAGAAGGAGAAGGCTGGTACGACCCTGTGATTGAGCCATACCAGCTCCTGCAGCTTGATCCGACCTCCATGTGTCTTCATTACGGCCAGGAAATATTTGAAGGATTGAAGGCCTATCGGGGACCGAAAGATGAAATTTATCTTTTCCGGCCGATGGAAAATATCAGAAGAATGAATGTTTCCGCCGCAAGGCTTTGCATGGCCCAGATGGACGAAACGGTTTTTTTTGATGCCCTGAAACAATTCGTGGTACTGGAGCACGAATGGATTCCCCGGGAGCCGGGATCCTCCCTTTATATCCGTCCGACGATGATTGCCACGGAGCCCGCACTTGGTGTGCATCCTTCCGGTGAATACCTGTTCTTTATCATCGCGGGGCCGGTGGGGGCATATTACGCGCACGGGTTCGGCCCGACAAAAATTTATGTTTCCGAGGAGTATGTGCGCGCGGCCCCGGGCGGTACGGGGAACATTAAAGCAGCAGGCAATTATGCCGCCAGTCTTTATGCCAGCCGTATTGCCAGCGACATGGGTTACACGCAGGTGTTGTGGCTGGACGCAAAGGAAAATAAGTACGTGGAAGAGGTGGGCACCAGCAACATCTTTTTCGTGATCGGTGATGAACTGATCACGCCACCCCTGGGGGGAACTATTCTGCCGGGTGTGACGCGGGATTCTGTGTTGAAACTGGCCGTTCATCTGGGTGTGAAGGTGACAGAGCGACGGCTGGCTATGGCTGAAGTGATCGAGAAGATCGAAAATGGAACCCTCAAGGAAGCTTTTGCATCGGGAACGGCCGCAATCATTTCTCCGGTCGGACAGATCTTTTTCCGCAACAGAGAGTATATTATCAACGAAGGAAGAACCGGTGCCCTTGCTGACAGGTTATATAGCGAAATTCTTCATATTCAATATGGAATCGCGGAAGATCCTTTTGGCTGGCGTGTGCAGATCGCCTGATGGCACATCAGGAAAACCAGCGAAGTTTCCGGTGATTTTCTCCTTGACACAGGCATTTGAAATTGTATTCCACAACGTTGTGGAAAGGCCTGTTGATAACCATGTTTACAAATGCGGTAAGTCCGCAACGGCCACGCTTTTAGACCTGATTGCTTAAGGTTTGAGCAATTATAATAATTAATTATATCAGATAGTTATAAATATACCCTTTAATCATGACCACTTATGGGGCCTGAACAAAAAGATATAAACGCCGTGTGAAAAATTGTGCCATTTTTTATTGAATCGAAAGTTTTTTCTGAAAGAAAATGACAAAGAAAAATCTTAATCCCGTTGCTGCAATACAGTCGTTAATCTCCGGTGGGTTGTTGCGATATTATCGTGTTGATTTCATGTCTCGACAGCTTGCTTCCAGATGTTTGATTAAAAAAAAGTTATTGATGACCCCGACAGTCTTTTCGATTATTGGGTTAATTCTTTTCGTGATTTTTGTGTCTGCAGGTTCTCTGGCTGCCGAAACTCCTCCTATCAACGATACCGTCAGAAAGCTTCAGCAGATTTATGAAAAGACGAGGGATTTTCGCGCTTATTTCATTCAGGAAACCACGGTAAAGTCCATTGGGAAAACGGAGCTGGAAGAGGGGATGGTCTATTTTAAAAATCCCAGGCAGATGTTCTGGGATTATAAAAAACCGAAAGCGAAGAAACTTGTCATGAATGCCCAGAAAGCCTGGCTTTACCTTCCGCAGGAAAATGCCGTTTACACCCAGGATCCTGAAAAGATTTTTAAATCGGAAGCCTTGATCAAGTTTCTTTCCGGTCTGGGAAAACTGAAAGAGGATTTCAGGATTCAATATCATCCTTCCGGTGCGATGGATGAAAATGGCAACTATATTCTCCTTTTATATCCGCGTGAAAAAGGGGCATCTTATCAATACCTGCAGATGACTGTTGCGAAAAATAATTTTCATATTCTTCGTGTCAGCTTTGATGACATGATGGGAAATTCAACGGTGCTGAGATTTTCCGGTATTACTATGAATACGGGGTTGCCCTCCAGTTTATTTCAATTTCAGCCGCCATCCGGAGTCAGTATTTTTAAAATGCCCTGATACCAGGCAGCATGTAGTTGCCAATTTCAGAGTGGCAACTGGCATTAAGGAAGGATTCGTTTCTTTTTGCGCTTCATTGCGGAATGCGCATCCTGTCTTTGGCTGGCTTTGTTGGCATCGTCACGTGCCCCCTCACACGGCGTCGGTTCCCTTGAGGTATAACCTAAAGGTCACGCGTCAATAATACGCCTCGTTGCCTCCTCTTTGCCAAAACTGATTCCTTGCATGCAGCTTGGTCTTATTATGGTTTGGCAATGATCACCCAAAGAAAAGTTTCGCCACCGATTTCGTGGTATTTGGCGGATTCTATTGTAAAACCGGTTGACATTAACAGCATGGACAGATCATCGGGGGTGGTATGGCTGTAGAACAGCTGTTCTCCCATAAATTCTTTGTATCCGTTAAAAATCTCTGAACCCGTGTATTCCTTTGTGGCATAAGTAAAAAGCGACCTGCCTCCGGGTTTCAGCCAACTGAAAACTTTCCGAAAAATATCCGCGTGTTTTGTATATTCGATGTGAAACAGGCAATAGATGGCGGTAACAGCATCAAACTGTTCATCGGGAAAATCAACCTCGCAGATATCGGAGAGGATGGTCTCCATGCCGGGTTGGTAAAGATGGGCCATCTCCAGCATCCGGGAAGAAAAATCAACTCCTGTTACCTGCCACCCCTGTTCAATAAAGTACGCAGGAAAAGGTTCTCCCGCTCCGCACCCAAGATCCAGCAGATGGCCCGGTACCCTGGACAACCTGCCGGCAAAATCGGCGATGATGTTTGACATATCAAATAGGCCTCGATTTTGTTTATATTTTTCGGCAAAGCGGTTGTAAATTTCTTTCAGGTCATTGTTCATCGGTGTTCCCCGATTTTTTAAAAGGCGTTTTACAATTAAAATCCGGGGTCATGACGTCATCGCTGACATGTTGGATATAAAGGTTTTCAAATCCCAAATTGAGGGCATAATCCAGAATCTGTGAGTATTCTGCATTTGTAATTCTGCGTCCGAGCTGCGGGTGCGATTTTACCGCACTGATCGGTGTGTATTGAGACATGAGACTAACCGGAACATTTGTGGACAATTGCTCTTTAAGAAGTTTCAGAACGGCCATGGAATTTTCAAGCCTTCCGGGTAAAACCAGATGACGGATGATGATGCCGCTAACAGCGACACCATTGTTCAATTTGAGGTCGTCCCCGACCTGTCTGACCATTTCCTGTATGGATGCCATAGCGAACTCCGGATATTGAGCCGCGTCGGAAAATAACCGGCCGTCTTCTTCCAGTCCATATTTAAAATCAGGCAGATAGATATCCACCATTCCGTCCAGGAGACGGATGACGTCCGGGTTTTCATAACCGCCGCAATTATAGACAAACGGGACGGTAAGCCCCTGCGCGCGCGCCATGCACAGAGCTTCCATGATCAGGGGGGCCTGATGGGTCGGGGTAACGGGTTCGACGTTGTGGCAGCCGCGTTTCTGAAGATCCAGCATTACTTTTGCCAGCTCCAGTACGGTCTTGCTCTGCCCCCGGAGACTGTGGGATATTTGATAGTTCTGGCAATAGATGCACCTCAGGTTGCACGAAGACAGGAAAATGGTTCCGGCTCCGTGTGTTCCGGAAAGGGGTGGCTCTTCCCCATGATGGGCCAGTGCGCAGTCCATGACAATGTCGGCCGGCAGGCGACAATAACCCAGTTCGCCTTTTGTCCGGTCCACCCGGCAGGCTCGGGGACAAAGCGTGCAGGACGTATAAATATCGAGAAGGGATTGAATAATCATTTTACCTCACGTCAGGAGTGAGGCGTGAGGAGTGAAAATATGTCTTTCACGCTTCACGCCTAACACTTGACTTTTCGCGCCTCATATTTTTTCGACCATCTCCCGGATCCGGCCGCTTGCGACCAGTTCCAGAAAATCTTCACCCAGCGGTGCGGATAATTCAACCGCCTTGTTCCAGTTTTCAATCCGCCGGCTGCTGTTGTCAATATAATTCACGAAGTCATCACGATCCGGGACTTTCCCGTCCGGTAACCTTTCCACAAAACTCTGGGAAGGGAAAACCATGACGACGTTGCTCAATGTTTGCGCGTCCGGTACGCGCCTGACAATTTTTTTATCAAGCCAGCCGGGAATGATCCGTTCCTGATGATGGAAAAAAAGCACCAGTTCATTTTCCCCCGCGGCAAATTGGTGGGAAAGATGATAATCGATCAGGCCTCCGTCGCGGTATACCCCGCGGGGTGCCCCGAAAATATTTCTTACGCCGGCAACAACCAGCGGGATCGCACCGGAGGCCATCACGGCGTATTTGAAATTTACTTCGTTGATCTGCACATATCTTCCGCGGAATTGGGGCAGCAGACAAAAAGAAGGTGGTTTGGAGCCATTGTAAAAAACAACCCTGTCAGCAAAATGATAAAGATGGTCTCTGTTGAAAAAGTTCATGATATAGCAGGCTGCCAGTGCACTTTTCTGTAGCAGGCGTTTTTCCGAAGCAACCAGTCCCCGTGACCGGGCTGTGATGACCGACAATCGGTAGTGTTTGTTGTTCAGGGCAAAAGGGAGCGCGTCGTTTTCTATGTATTCATTGATGATCCGGTTAAACTTTTCCAGAATCGTTGAGGGTGTGTCTTGCCGGTTATAATTTACTGTAATGTAGGTAGAAATCAGTTTTCGGTAGGATTCGACGGCCTGCGGCTGGATCCATGCGGCGAAACGCCAGGCTCCTGCGGACGAGCCGATTAAATTCACAGGCTTGCGTTTTCCCAGGAGGCCTTCCGAAAGAAGGGCAAGGTCAAATCCGCTGGCGACGAGCCAACGCGGTCCTACCGCCGCGCCGAAGTAAGCGGAAACCGCGTTAAAATCAAATCCTCCATCTTTAATGATTTTATAAGCTTTCTCTCCTGCTTTAATGCGCAAACGGCTCATAGAATTTTTATCCGGGCAAAGACCTTGACACTTGTCATTTTGTCTTGTAAATATAATACAAACCGTTTGACGAATAAAGTTCATATTGTCCAAACAGTTCTTCTTGTTCAGAGTCGAAGCGGCTTTAATCAATAATCCCGGAAATTGCAAGCAATTTCATAAAATCAAGGAGATGAAGAATGATAGATATTCACAAGTCTGTAAAAAAAATGGCTGAAGATGCTCTCGACGCCTCCCATCGACTTTCCCGTGTTTCTACCAATGCAAAAAATGCAGCTCTCTTACGGATGGCCGATGAGATCGGCTGGCATCGTGATTTTATTCTCTCCGAAAACAAACGGGATTTGACCAGTGCGAGAGAAAAAGGTCTTTCCGCGCCCATGATCGATCGGTTGACGATCAAAGATGAAAGCCTCAAGGTTATGATGCAGGGGCTGCGTGAAATTGCGGCGCTTCCTGATCCGGTGGGCAAAGTGACATCCATGTGGCGACGTCCCAATGGTCTTTTAGTCGGGCGGATGCGCATTCCTCTTGGAGTGATTGGCATTATCTATGAGTCGCGTCCCAATGTTACCGTGGACGCCTCTGCCCTGTGCATCAAATCAGGCAATGCGGTAATCTTACGGGGCGGTTCGGAATCCATTCATTCCAATCTGGCCATCGCCTCCATCCTGCAGGATGTTCTTAGAGAAAGTCCTCTTCCCGACAAGGCCCTTCAGGTGATTCCCTTTACCGACCGTGAGGCTGTTACAACACTTCTGCAGCTGGATGAGCAAATTGATCTGATTATTCCGCGGGGCGGCGAAGAACTGATCCGGGCCGTGGTGGCACAGTCCAAGATTCCTGTGATCAAACATTACAAAGGGGTATGTCATATTTTTGTGGATGCCACTGCGGACATCAACATGGCCATAAACATCTGTACCAATGCAAAAGTTCAGCGTCCCGGCGTCTGTAACGCAATGGAAACCCTGCTGGTGCATGCGGACATTGCCCCCTCCTTTTTACCGAAAATCGCGGAAAAACTCCAGAAAGCCGGCGTTCTGATCAAGGGTTGCGAGAAGACGAGAAAGATTCTGAAAAATATTGATGCGGCAACCGAAGAAGACTGGTACTCGGAATACCTGGATCTGATTCTGTCCGTGCGCGTCGTTCCGTCCATCGATGCGGCGGTGGAGCATATCGAAAAGTACGGATCCATGCACACGGAATCCATTATCACCAAAGATTATGCCAATTCACAGCGTTTCCTCAGCGAAGTGAATTCCTCAACCGTGCTGGTCAACGCTTCCACACGCTTCAGTGACGGGTTTGAACTGGGACTGGGAGCGGAAATAGGCATTTCAACGACCAAGCTGCACGCGTTCGGCCCCATGGGACTGGAAGAACTGACCACGTCCAAGTTTATCATTTACGGCGACGGTCAGGTCCGCAAATGAAATGGGGGCTCTTCGGCGGCACATTTGACCCGATCCATTTCGGCCATCTGCGTGCCGCCCAGGAGCTGCTGGAAATACTGGGCCTTGAACGTGTTGTTTTTATTACCGCTTTTTTGCCTCCTCATAAAACGGAACGGGTAATCAGTCCTTTTGAACATCGTTTGCAGATGGTCAGCCTGGCTGTTTCAGACAATAGACGATTTGCTTTTTCGGATGTGGAGAACCAGCGGCCCGGAAAATCCTATTCCATCGATACCGTCCGGTATTTTTTAAATTCCCATGATGAGAATATCGAATTGTATTTTATTACGGGGCAGGACGCATTTGACGCAATTACCACCTGGCATCAATGGGAAAAACTTTTGTCGCTTTGTCATTTCGTGGTCATGACCCGGCCGGGTTATGAAAGCCGGGGGCTCGCGCATATACTGCCTAACGACATTGCAGCGAGCTACGTCTACCATGGTTCGGAAGAATGTTTTCAAGGGCCGCAGGGCAGCAGGATTTATTTTCTCAAAACGACGTTTCTGGACATTTCTTCATCCGCAATCCGGAAAAATATTCAACAGGGGTTGTCCGTTCAATACCTGGTTCCCCAACAGGTGATCCGTTTTATAAATGAAAAAAACCTTTACCGCTAGAGAGATAAAGGGGGGCGGGAGTTACATCTGCAGCAATCCCTTCGGGCCTTGTTCCTGATAAATGCGGTTGCACACGTCAACAACATCCGCATCGTACAGAATACCCCGGTTTCTGGTAATTTCAGCCATGGCGGATTCGATACCGAGCGTGGGGCGGTAAGGCCGGTGTGAGGACATGGCCTCAATCACATCGGCAACTCCGATGATTCGGGCTTCCACCAGGATTTCCTCTCCTTTGAGGCCCTGCGGATAACCCGAGCCGTCGATTCTTTCATGATGCTGCAGGATGATCTTCGCGATCGGGTAGGGAAACTCGATGGTCTTGAGAATGTCATAAGCATTTTGCGCGTGAGTCTTTACCATTTCCATTTCCAGTTTGTTCAGACGGCCCGGTTTTGTCAGGATTTCAGACGGGACGGCAATTTTGCCGATATCATGCAGAGCTCCGGCAATCCGGATCGCTTCGATCTGTATGTCCGGCAGGGACATATTTCTTGCGATGGCGCAGGCGATTTTGGCGACCTGCTGTTCGTGCCCCGCTGTGTATGGATCGCGGCTTTCCACAATCTTGGACATGGCCACTTCCGCGCCCTCCAGAATCATCTGGATTCTTTCGTAACTGGTTTTCAGCTCCCGGGCACTCTGCTCCAAATGAAGGGTTTTCAGCCTGACTTTTTCTTCCAGATTCTTGTTGAGCTCCATCAGGGCTTCGTTCTGTTTTCTGACCAGTTCCGTCAACTTCTGGTTTTCGATCAACAGCTCCGCCCTGGAAAGGATCTGGTTGATGGAATAGAGCAACTCGTCCTTGCGCCATGGTTTGGTGATATACAGGTGAATGCCTCCGCTGTTTACCGCCTCGATGATTGCATCCATATCGGTATAACCGGTTAAAAGCACGCGCATGGCGTTGGGACAGATTTCCCGGGCCTGCGCAAAAAACTGCACTCCAAGCATTCCCGGCATGATCTGGTCGGAGATGATCAGGGAAAAGTTCGGCGATTCTTTCAGAATTTTCAGGCCTTCTTCGGCGGAATTTGCCGTGTGCAGATCGTAGCCCTGGTTCGCCAGCGTTATTCTCATGATGTCTAAAATGGCTTCCTCATCATCGATGACGAGGATCGAATGTTTGTATTTTAATGGAGTTAATGGCAATGAATTCATAGGTTTATTGTCACATATCGGATTGAATGGTTATCGGTTTCAGCCTGTCTGCTTTCGTTCATCGTAATCCATGGAAAGAATAACAGAATAAACATAAGAAAAAAAGCAGAAAAACATGATTAGCGGCTTTCAAATCAGTCAATACAGGTTTTTTTATCGCCCAGAATTTTTCTTAAAAACTGACCGGTTGACGATTCCTCATTTTCGGCAACTTCTTCCACGGTGCCCGACGCGATGATCCATCCTCCGCCGGGACCGCCTTCCGGACCCAGATCAACGATATGATCAGCGGATTTGATGATATCCAGGTTGTGTTCGATGACGACCATGGTATTACCCATGTCCACGAGTCGCATCAGCACATCAAGCAGTTTTTGGATGTCGGCGAAGTGCAGGCCAATGGTCGGCTCATCCAGAATGTAAAGAGTGTTGCTGTTGACCCGCTTGCCCAGCTCACGCGCCAGTTTGATGCGCTGCGCTTCACCGCCGGACAGGGTTGTGGCTGACTGTCCAAGCCGGATATATCCCAGACCCACGTCCACGAGGAGCTGCAGATGAGATTTCAGCGAAGGAATATTGGAAAAAAAGTCCAGGGCCTGGTCGACGGTCATGTCGAGCACTTCAGCAATATTCCGGTCTTTGTATTTGATGTCCAGCGTGTCTGTATTGAAGCGTTTGCCGTGGCAGGCTTCACAGGTGACATAGACGTCCGGCAGAAAATGCATTTCGATTTTAATCAGTCCGTTGCCTTCGCAGGCTTCGCAGCGACCCCCTTTCACATTGAAACTGAATCGTCCCGGTTTGTAGCCGCGCATGCGGGATTCCGGAAGGCCTGTGAAGAGGTCCCGGATGTAAGAAAAGATACCGGTGTATGTGACGGGATTGGAACGGGGTGTCCTGCCGATCGGCTGCTGGTTAATCATGATGACCCGTTCGATGTCTCCCATATCCCTGACCCGCTTGATTTTTCCCATTGAGCCGCTATGCTGGTTTAATCGTCGCGCCATTACTTTGTAGAGTGTTTCAATCACCATCGTGCTTTTTCCGGAACCGGAAACGCCGGTCACGGCTGTCAGCAATCCGCAGGGGATCTTGATATCGATGTCTTTAAGGTTGTTTTGTGATGCGCCTTCCAGGATGATCTCGCGTCCTTTGCCCGACCGTCGTTTGGCGGGAGCGGCGATAAATTCTTTTCCGGACAAAAATTTTCCGGTCAGCGATGTTTCACTTTGCAGCACTTCGGAGGGAGTTCCCTGAAAAATGATTTCACCGCCCTGGGTGCCGGCGCCCGGCCCCATATCGATAATATGATCGCAGGACATCATCATGTCGGCGTCATGCTCCACCACCAAGATGGTGTTTCCCATATCACGCAGTCTTTTAAGCGTGTCGATCAGCCGCAGGTTATCTTTCTGATGAAGCCCGACGGTCGGTTCGTCCAATACGTACAAAACTCCCATCAGGCCGGAGCCGATTTGCGTGGCCAGGCGGATACGCTGACTTTCTCCGCCTGACAGGGTGGACGTTGAGCGGGCCAGATTCAAATAATCCATTCCGACGTTCAGCAGAAAGGAAAGCCTGCTTTTGATTTCCTTGAGAACACGTTCGGCAATCAGTGTTTCCTGTTCCGACAGATGCAGAGTTTCAAAGAAATGAAAGCAATCACGAATGGACATGAGGCACAGGTCGTAAATATTTTTGCCACCTACCGTTACGGCGAGGCTTTCTTTTTTCAGCCGCGCTCCTCCGCAGGATTCACACGCCCTCAAATCAATGTAGCGCGCAAGATCGTTGCGCACGGCATTGGATGATGTTTCTCTCCATCGGCGTTCCAATTGCCTGATTGCCCCTTCGAAGGGCCTATGAGCGAAGAAGCGCTTGCCGGGATGGTCATGATAGAACTTGATGGCTTCCGTTCCGGATCCGTAAAGAAGAATATTTTTTATGGTATCGGGAAGTTTGTTGAAGGGTGTGTTGATGTTGAATTTGTAATGTGAAGACAGAGCATCCAGCATGTTATAATAGTGCAGGGAATTCCGGTTAGCCCATGGAGCAATGGCGCCTTCGCGAAGTGAAAGTCCGGGGTCGGGGACGACCAGATCAACCGCGAAGTGCATGCGTGTTCCCAGCCCGTTGCACTCCGGACAGGCCCCGTAGGGATTATTGAACGAAAAAACGCGGGGCACGGGTGTGGCCATGCTGATTCCGCAATCCGGGCAGGAATATTTTTCGGAATAGAGTGTTTCACCTCCGTCCGCTGTGAGAATCCTGACGAGTCCGTCGCCTTTGGCGGCGGCTATTTCCACGGAGTCCCGAAGTCTTTTTCGAATCCCGTCTTTCAGCACCAGGCGATCGACAATCAAATCGATGTCATGACGCTTCGTTTTGGCAAGAACAATATCTTCCGACAGATCATATATCTCCCCGTCGATTCGGACACGGGCAAAGCCTTCCTTCTGGAGTTTTTTTAATTCTTTGACAAATTCCCCCTTTTTCCCCCTCACCAGCGGCGCCAGAACGCTGAATCGCGTGTTTTCCGGCAACGACAGCACATTTTGCACAATACTGTCGATCGTTTGCGACTGTATGACGCGGCCGCAGCTGTAGCAATGGCAGATCCCTATTCCTGCGTAGAGAAGACGGAAATAATCGTAGATTTCGGTCACGGTGCCGACGGTGGAACGAGGATTGTGGCTGGCCGCGCGTTGTTCGATGGCAATCGCAGGCGAAAGCCCTTCGATGGATTCTACATCCGGCTTGTCCATCTGACCGATGAACTGGCGCGCGTAGGTGGAAAGCGACTCGACATACCGGCGCTGGCCTTCGGCGTAAATGGTGTCAAATGCCAGAGAAGATTTGCCGGAGCCGGAGACGCCTGTGATTACCACCAGTTTGTCCCGGGGAATGTCCAGATGAATATTTTTAAGGTTATGCTGCGATGCACCCTTAATTTTTATAAAATCCATATGCTGATTTGCTGTCTGCTAATACCTGATATCGATGAAGGATTTTTTACGGACGCCTTCAATCCATTCATCATATTTTTGGGATGCCTTTTCATTTTCAATTTTTGCTTTGATTTCATTGCGCACATCGGATGCGGATTTCAGTCCTTCTCCACGCTTGTCGACAACCATTACAATGTGAAAGCCCAGTTCTGTTTCGATGACATCGCTGACCTGTCCGACGGGCATTTCAAAAGCGGCTTTTTCCACATTTGGCATCATGGCGCCTCTTTCCACAAAACCGATATCTCCGCCCTGTGCCGCAGCCGGTTCTTTGGAATATTGAGATGCCAGAATTTCGAAGGATTCTCCTTTCAGAATGCGCTCATACAGTTGTCTGGCCTGTACCCTGACGTTTTCACGGGATTTTTGTCCCTGGCTGGCCGGTGCCGGAAGAAAAATCTGCCGGATGTGGACCGCTTCCTTTCCTTCGTAGTTACTGCGGTGTTTGTCGTAGTATTCGCCGATTTCTTCATCCGTAACCACGATTTTGGATTGTACTTCGCTTCTGAGCACCCTCATGCGCAGCATTTGTTCGGAGATGTCCTTCTTGACGGCCCGGAGCGTTTTCCCCTCTGAGGCCAGCTTTTTTAAGTAGGCATCCATAGACATGTTATTTTTGGTCAGCATGTCCATGATCACGGCCATTACTTCCTCATCTTTGATGGTGGTAAAGTTTTTGCCCCCTTTTTTCGCTTCATTCTCAATCAGTATCTGATCGATCATGCGCTGCAGGAAAACTTTCTTGTTATGTTCCAGAACCCCTTCCAGATCGTTGCCTTTGTATGTTGTCTGAATGCCTTTCGCGTAGGGTTCAAATGCCTGATTCAGTTCACGCATCGTGATGATCTCGCTGTTCACCACAGCCACGATTCTGTCCTCCAGCTCGGCGGCAACACTTCCGCATGCAAGCAATACGGCCAGCATTGTCATCAAATATATTTTTATTCCTTTCACAGATTCCTCCCTGAAAATTTATTTATTCTGCAATCTTTCCTTGAATATTTTTGTGTCTTTTTTTATTACAGCTTTGCGTTTCAGTTCCTCGAGCCACGCGGTAAATGCTGCATCTTCCTTCTGAATCCGGATGTCGGCCAGGATATCTTCCTTGCATTCTTCAAAAGTCCGGGTCCGAGCCGGATATTTCTCGCTGACTTTGAAGATATGGTATCCATAAGGGCTTTTCACAATCGGGCTGATGATGCCCATGGTTAAATGAAAGATTGTGTCATCCAGCGGTTCCGGCATAGTCTGTTTTGTTATCAAACCCAGATCGCCGTTGCGGGAAGCCTCCGGCCCGATGGATTCCTGGACCGCAACACTGGCAAAATCCTCGCCGCTTTCCAATCGGGCTTTTATTGCACGGGCCTTTTCCGGGTTCCTGACAACAATTTGTGACACACGGACCCGCTCTTCAGTTTTGCATCGGTCGGGATTTTTGTGAAAGTAATCTTTTGTTTCATCCTCCGAAACGAGGACGGACGCGTTTACATCCGTGGCCACCACTTTGTCCATCAGCATTTCTTTTTGAATTTCTTCACGCCACTCATTGTATTGCACATTTTGTGCAAGGAGAAAATCAAAAAAATGATCGCCGTAATCTTTCCGGAGATCGAGCACCTTCTGCTCCAGTTCCGTGTTGCTTACCGTCAGGTTCAATTGGCCTGCCCTCTGAAGAATAATTTTTTCCGTGATCATGGATTCCAGGATTTCTTCTTCGAGCATTCTCCGCTTACTCAAAGAATCCGGCAGGGCTCCCGGCGGCAGAATGCTTTTCCGGGTGTTCAGCCGCTTTTGATATTCATCGTAATAGATTTTTTCATCGTTTACCGTGGCGATGTATTCCCGATCGGACAAATCATCCCTGCTGCAGGAAACAACGAGGCACACGATCCCCAGAAGAACCAGGGACATGGAAGGTTTTTGCATATTCTTTGTCACGATCGAAGGTTTCATGTTACTCTTTACTTTGTATAGCTCGATAATGATTATTGGGCAAGCATCTTTAAAAGCTCTTCAGCCTGATCCAGTATTTCCGGTGCAGTTGCCGCCTGGGCCGGCATAAACAGCCTGAAATCGGGCGTAAATCGTAAGTCTTTGATTTTCTTGCGGGTTAAAGAGATGATCCTGCCAGGATCAATCGATGATGTTTCCCGGAAATGCAGATAAAAATATTTGCCGTCATATCCCATTTTTTTTGCGGACAGCGGTTTCAGCCTGTTTCGAATACTGATCACACGCAAAAGATTGTCCGCTTCCTGCGGCAATGGTCCATAGCATTCGCCAAGTTCGCCACGGATTTCGTCGAGTTCTTCCGGGTTTCCCGCGAGAGATATTCTTTTGTATAAAATCAGCCGCTGATGAACATCTTCAACATAATTTTCAGGAAGAAAAGCGGAAATGCCCATTTGAATTTCAGGAAGGGATTCTTCAACCAGCGGCGTTTTTCCCTGGATTTCCCGCACGGTCTTTTCCATCAGTTCGGTATAAAGTTCATAACCGACGGCGGAAATGTGTCCTGCCTGGGACAGGCCCAGAAGGTTGCCACCTCCGCGGATTTCCAGGTCATTATAAGCGATACGGAAACCGGAACCGGGTTCGGAAAATTCTTTGATCGATTGTAGGCGCTTCATCGCGTCACGCGACAGGAGAGCCCCTTTTGGCAGGAGCAGGTACGCACAGGCTTCCTGATTGCCCCGTCCGACACGGCCGCGGATCTGGTAAAGCTGGGACAGACCGAATCGGTCGGCACGGTTAATCATGATGGTATTTGCCGAGGGAATATCCAGGCCGGATCCGATAATGGTCGTACAGACCAGCACATCAAATTCATGCCGGATAAACTGTGCCATGGCTTTTTCAATCTCTGCAGGTTTCATCTGGCCGTGTACCACGCCGACCCTGGCCTTCCCGACCAGTCGCTGCACGAGATGGGCGATGGAATAGATCGATCTCACACGGTCGTGGACAAAAAACACCTGGCCGCCCCTTGCCATTTCTGCTTCGATGGCCGCCCCGATCGTATCTTCATCAAATTCCAGAACATAAGTTTTAATCGGCTGACGCTCCCGGGGCGGGGTGTTGATAATGGACAAATCCCGGATGCCGACCAGAGACAGGTGCAGCGTTCGCGGGATCGGCGTAGCCGAAAGCGTCAGGACATCCACCAGGGTCCGCATCTTTTTGAGCTTCTCCTTGTGCTGCACACCGAAACGCTGTTCTTCATCAATAATGGCCAGACCCAGATTCTTAAACTCCACGTCTTTTTGCAGCAGGCGATGCGTTCCGATGACGATATCCAGTTTCCCTAGGCGCAGTTCTGTCAGAGTCTTTTTGATTTGGGTGGAACTCTTAAAACGGTTCAGCACGTCCACGCGGATCGGGAAATCGGCCAGACGCTCCGAGAAGGTCGCGTAGTGCTGCTCGGCCAGAATGGTTGTCGGCGCCAGAAGAGCCGCCTGTCTGCCGTCCATTACTGCGCGGAACGCGGCACGCAGGGCGACTTCCGTTTTACCGAAACCCGCATCCCCGCAGACCAGCCGGTCCATGGGTTTGACGCTATCCATGTCTTCATGGATATCTTCAATGGCCCTGGCCTGATCGGGGGTTTCTTCGAACGGAAAGGTCGAACAGAATTCCTCGTAGATGCGGTCCGGGGGAGCAAAAGATTTTCGTTCCATCGCCTCTCTTGCCGCGTATATGGCCGTCAGTTCCTCGGCTACGTCACGCATGGATTTTTTAACCCGTTCCTTGACGGCGTCCCATGATGTTCCGCCCATCTTTTCAATTTTCGGTTGATAGCCGTCCGGTCCAAGATAGCGCTGTATTTTTTCAAGGGAGTTCACCGGCAGGTAGAGTTTGTCTCCCTCTGCATACTCGATCACCAGAAAATCGTTTTCAATAATGCCCACAGTGATTTTCCGCAGACCGCGATAAATTCCGATCCCGAAATCCGTATGGACAACAAAGTCTCCCTCTTTAAGATCGCCAAAGGACTTTAAAAAATAGCCTTCCCGGACCGGCCGGATCCTGCCGCGGGACGTCTTTTTGACAAAAATTTCCTCTCCGCTGATAAAAGCAAATCTCATGGCTTCCAGCACAAAACTGCCCGATATTTTCCCTTCCAGTAAAAAAAGCCCGGAATCGTCGCCCAGGTTACGGATGGTTTCCAGAAGCGGTGTGCCGGAAGGCAGAATCTGCACATGCAGATCATAGCCCGCGAACAGATGTGTGATCCGGAGATTGTCTTCCGGTGTCGGAGAAAACAGGAACACCGTCATGGATTCCGACATCCACTGCTTGATTTTTTCCGCGGTGCTGCGAAGAAGGGCCTCCTCTTTCACTTCACCGGCCAGCGGTTCGGTGGCCATCATCTCCCGGGGGGCCTGAATCGTCACGGATGGATTCTGCTGATCGTCGCTGTCCAGCATCAGGCTGGAGAGGCGAACCTGCCTGAATCCTGCCAGCCGGGCCCATAGCGTTTCTGAATCCAGGTAAACGCCGCTGCTTTCCAGGTAAAATTTCCCGCCTGTCTTTGCCTTGTAAAGCAACCTGTCCATACTGGCTTCGGTGGCTTGTGAGGCGTGTCTTATCGCCAGTACATCGTTAAGAATGAACCGGGTGTCGTTTGGCAGGTAGTCAAAAATACTGGAGAGTTTTTGTGGTTCAGGAATGTTCGGTTCACCCTGGTCTTCGTAGAACAGGGGCAGAAAAATCGGGTTGACGGATGAAGCGGATTGTTGTCTGAGCGTCTCTGTAAGTCTGCTGCGAAGATCCCGCGAAAGATCCAGATCATCGGCCCTCTGTTTGATATTGCGAATGGCACGGTTTCGTCTTGTTTCGTCGATCAGAATTTCACTTGCCGGTCCGAGCATAAAGGCGTCAATTTTCCCTCCCGAACGCTGTGTTGTGCAGTCAAAACGTCGGATTGATTCGATTTCGTCACCGGCCATTTCCAGGCGCAGCGGTTCGGGCTCACTGGGCGGGAATACATCGAGAATATTGCCTCGCAGGCTGTATTCTCCCCGTTCTTCCACCAGAGAAACTCTCTGATATCCGCCGGCCGAGAGTCTGGCGGGAAACTCTTCCATCAGCAGGATATCCCCCGTTGAAATGATTTTCAGATAATGCCGAAATTCAGAAAAGGGCATCACTTTCTGCATGCAGGCGGCAAAGCAGGTGACAATGATTTTGCGGCTGTCCACCTGCAGCCTTGTCAGCACGTTGAGTCTGGCGAGTTCTTCTTCACGCTGAAGGGCGAACATGTCGATGGAAAGAAAATCCAGCGGGGGGTAATGCAGAACGGGCTCTTCACCCAGAAAGAGGGTCAGGTTGAGGGCGAAACCTGCAGCCTCTTTGGCTGTGGGGCAAACGACGGTGATGGGACCGGCCAGATGGTCAAAGATAACTGCTGTCAGAAAAGCACGGGCGGCATCTGTAAGACCGTGAACATCGATGATACGTGTTTCTTTTTCGAGCAGTTCCAGAAGCTCACGCACGGGAGGAGCCGTACGGAGCATTTTCTTATCAATGATTTTTCTCAATGAAGTCAACCCAAACGGCTAAAATGGCCGGTTAAGAAGCCGTAAGCATTCTGTCCAAAGCATTTTTCGCTGCCTGACCGATGTCGCGGGGAACGGTGATTACCGGCTGCATGGTCTCCAGTGACCGTTCAATGTCATCCAGGGTTATTTTTTTCATGTCGATGCATACGAGTGAGGGAGATGCCGGGATGAAGTTTTTTCCAGGATTTTGTTTTTTTAGTTCGGCCAGAATGCCTTCCTCTGTTCCGATGATGATTTGGTTTGCGTTCGTTTCACGGGCAAAACGGATAATTGCCGATGTGCTGCCGACAAAGTCGGCGAGGGCAAGCACTTCCTGACGGCATTCCGGATGTGCCGCAAAAGGTGCCTGTGGGTATTTCTTTTTGCATTCCCTGACTTCCTCGATGGTCAGCGCCTGATGAATCGGGCAGCAGCCCTTCCATGCAATGATCTGTCTGCCGGTGACGGATGCCACATGCCGTGCCAGGTTGCCGTCAGGCAGCATGACGACCTTTTTTTCCGGTGGCAATGTCTTGATAATTTTAAGCGCATTGGACGATGTGCAGCAGATGTCGCTTTCGGCTTTCACTTCCGCGGTGGAATTGACGTAGGCCATAAAAACAGCATCCGGTTCTTCCATTTTCATTTTTTTGACCGAAGCAGCGTCGGCCATATCAGCCAGGGGGCATCCGGCGTCTACGCGCGGCAAAAGAATGGTTTTTTGAGGTGAGAGCATCGCCGCGCTTTGCGCCATAAAATGAACGCCTGCGAAGACGATGACTTTCGCATCCGAGCTTGCTGCTGACTGGGCAAGTACAAGCGAATCGCCAAGGACATCAGCTATTTCCTGAACTTCTGGTCTGGCATAGAAATGAACCAGTAAAATCGCCTCTTTATCGGCCAGCATTTTGCGAATTTTTTTCTGTTGGGAAGTCATCAATCGTTTCCTTTTGGTCATTTGCTTTCTCCCTATCGCAAAAGTCCGCTTAATTCAAGGGGAAGAAAGGATAGAGGTACAAGGATCAAGGTTCAAGATGCAAGGTTAAAAAGAAAGGCGCTAAAGCGCCGTCAATAAAAAAAGCCGCCGCTCCGAAGGAGCGAGCGACTTACAATGTAATCCTTGTCCCTTGACCCTTGGTCCTTTTTCCTTGCCCCTTTTTTTAATTGACAAGCAAAAAGTCTTTGATAAGGTGCACAAGTTAAAATGGATGGAGAAAATATCATGATTTCCGTGGAAAAGGCGCTTGAAACCATTCTTGCGGATTGTCGCCCGCTGGGATTCGAAAAAGTCAATATTCTGGAAGCTTCAGGCAGGGTGATGGGAGATGATGTTATTGCGCAGCGTGATATTCCCCCTGCGCCGAATTCAGCGAAGGACGGCTATGCTGTTCGCTCAAGCGATACAAAAGGAGCGAACAGCCGAAACCCTGTGGAACTCAAGGTGATTGAAACCATTGCAGCGGGCAGTCTTCCCCAAAAAACAGTGAACAAAGGCCAGGCAGCCCGCATCATGACCGGTGCCGTGATTCCCAAAGGCGCGGACGCTGTGGTTCTTAGGGAAGAGACGGAAGAAAAAGGCAAAACAGTCATTATGAAGACCCCGGTGCTTCAGGGCGTTGAAGTCCGTTTTGCCGGTGAAGATGTTAAAAAAGGAGAAATCATTATTGAAAAGGGCAGCGTTTTGCGTCCCGGGCACATCGGCATGCTTGCCGCGTTGGGAAAGGCGTTTGTCACGGTTTATCAAAAACCCCGGGTAGCGATTCTTTGCACCGGCGATGAGCTGGTCGAACTGGAGACGGATCCACCTCCGGGGAAAATTGTCAATTCCAACAGCTATTCTCTTGCCGCCCAGGTTCGGGAATGCGGTGGTATCCCGATTTTGTTGGGTATCGGTCGTGACAGCAGGTCTGATCTGGCGGAAAAATTTCAGGTTGCGGGTCGGGCCGACGTGGTTCTTTCTTCCGGCGGCGTCTCGGTCGGCGATTACGATTTCGTGAAAGACGTGATGGCGGATTTGGGCAATGCCATGCATTTTTGGAAGGTTGCCATGCGTCCGGGGAAACCGATGGCCTTTGGATCCTTAAACGGTATGCCGCTCTTTGGTTTGCCAGGCAACCCGGTTTCCGTTATGGTTTCGTTTGAACAGCTGGTTCGTCCCTACCTTTTAAAGATGCAGGGACACACACATATTTTCCGTCAGGTCTTCAAGGCGGTGAGCGCTCAGAGCATCCGGAAGGAAACCGGTTTCAGACATTTTATGCGCGCAGTGGTTAAAAAAGAAAGGGATAGTTATGTCGTGTACCTGACCGGTAAGCAGGGGTCCGGTATTCTGAAGTCCATGGTGGAAGCCAATGCTTTTATTGTTCTGGATGAAAATGTTTCCTCCGTAAAAAAAGGGGATGAAGTGGTTGTGCAGATGCTCGATGAAACGATTCTTAGAACAGATCTTCCCCGTTTCGGTTAGAAGATTAGCTTTGCCGTGCCTGTATTTGTGGGGGTCACACGCGGAAAAATCATAAAGCAAGTGAACAGGATCAGGCTTTTTGCTGAAAGATAGAAAGCACTTTAAAATAAAAAAGAAAAGAAAGGAATATTTTATGCGTAAATCAATGATATTTGTTTTTGTCGTTCTCATCGGTCTTTGGGGTTGCTCTCCGGAGCCGCCGAAAACAGAGGAGCAGAAAGCATTCTATGCACTGGGTGCCCATCTCAATAAACAGTTGTCGGTTTTTGACATGTCTCCCGAGGAAATGAAATATGTTCAGATGGGGAT
Source organism: uncultured Smithella sp. (assembly GCA_964394715.1). Lineage (GTDB taxonomy): Bacteria > Desulfobacterota > Syntrophia > Syntrophales > Smithellaceae > UBA8904. Next base: position 642 of record CAYMYR010000044.1, on the reverse strand, counting down.
GTCCGATGCCTCTACCGGCAAGAAGCTGGTTGCGGAGCCGGAAGATAACATGCAGAAACTTGCGGAAATGATTGAGTCGCGCATGAAAAAAGCCACGGAAAAACAAAAAGCGAAGTCCAAGGCATTTCTGGAAAAAGCCGCTGCCGAGAAAGGCGCTAAAAAAACCGCGACCGGTCTGATTTACACCGAGATAAAAGCTGGAACAGGCGCACAGCCGAAAGCCACGGATGTCGTAAAAGTCCATTACGTGGGCAAGCTGATTGACGGGAAAGAATTTGACAGTTCTGTCAAACGGGGCCAACCCGCGGAACTACCGCTGGGACAGGTATTTCCCTGTTGGGCGGAAGGGGTTGCGATGATGAAAGTGGGAGGCAAATCGAAGCTGGTGTGTCCTGCTGAAATCGCCTATGGTGACAAAGGGCGTCCGCCCGTAATTCCCGGAGGTGCAGCGCTGGTGTTTGAAATTGAACTGCTGGATGTGAAACCGTCCGGGGAAGCATCCGCGCCAAAACCGGCAGGTAAAAAATAAATTAGCCCCCACAATCGCTTCAATGATCAGGATGCAGTGGGGGCGAAGCGGGAGCCCGCCCCCCTGCGTTTTTATCACAAGGAAGGTCAAATGATTCATTCGATTCAGGAAAG
>CAYMYR010000043.1:0-21320 GCA_964394715.1 uncultured Smithella sp. | reverse complement strand
AAAATTAAGTATTTCCTTGACATAATTGAAAGCCATCCCTTATTATATTTTTTAAAATTATTCGATCCTCAATGTCCGGTAGGGATTTATGGCAAAATCATACGGAGAGAAAGTTGTTGACGCGAAAACAGCCATCAGCAAAATTTTCCGCGGCAAACGGGTCTTTATCGGTTCTTTTTGCGGCGAGCCGCAGCATCTTATTTCAGCCCTCATTGACCACACGGATCATTTTTCGGATGTCGAAGTCGTTCGCTTCCTCAACCTGGAGGGTTCTCTCATGAGTCTTGTCGCAGAAGAAACAGGAGGGCGAAGCTATCACGTCCGGTCTTTTTATCAGGGATCGGGGATGATCACCGGTTTAACGGCTTCCAGACGTTTCCTGGCCCCCATGAATGTTTATACCGTACCGGATCTCTTTCTGAAACGCCACATGCCCATTCACTATGCCCTCATTCAGGTATCGCCTCCGGATGCCTTCGGGTGGCTCAATTTGGGGATATCCGTGGATATCACCCTCGCCGCGGCCCAGGCGGCTGAATGTGTTATTGCCCAGGTCAATCCAAATATGCCTGTGATCCCGGGCTATGGCATGATCCATGTGGACGATGTGGACTTTTTTGTAGAGCACGAAGAGCCCCTTTTAACGGTTTATCCTACCCCCAAGTTAAACAGCACAGACCGCATTGCCAAATTGCTGTGTAATCTGGTTGAAGACGGCTCGACCCTTCATATCAGCCCCGGTTTCTCGGAAGAACTCATCCTCGAGGCGCTGGGAGATAAAAGCCACTTGGGCATTCACAGTCTATTCATGCTGGACGTAATGCATAAACTGGCCCGGCGAGGCGTCATTACAAACCGCAAAAAGGGCTTCAACGAAGGTAAAATGGTTGCCTCGGGAGCCATCGGTTCTGAAAACTTATATCAATGGCTGCATGGAAATCCCGCCATCGAATTCCGGCCATGCGATTTTGTAAGCAATCCGGCCGTCATTGCCCGCAACAACAAAATGACTGCCATCAACCGCGTCACATCTGTCGATCTCAAAGGACAGGTTGCCGCCGACGGCACGCCGCAAAACCACTTTGCGGATGTTGCGGGCCTCGTGGACTTCAGCCGTGGAGCTGCGCTTGCGCCGGGTGGCAAGTCCATTGTCGTTATTCCGTCCACAAGTGCTGATGGGAAAACCAGCAATATCGTTCTTGAACTGGCCAAGGGAACTGTGGCGATTCCCGCGGCCGATATCACCTACGTGGTGACCGAATATGGCGCCGTTAATCTCTTCGGCAAGAATCTTCAGGAACGGGCCATGGCCATGATCGGCATTGCCCATCCCGATTTCCGTGAACAACTGTTTGAACAGGCGCGGCAGTACGGTTTTATCGGTCAGGAAAGGACATTGCAGGAATCCCTGTTCGGCATTTACCCGGCCTGGCTTGAAGAACTTGTGGAGATTGACAAGCAACGGATTACTTTCCGGCCCGTCAAAAACATTGATGACCGCCTGATACAGGAACATTTTTACGAAATGGACGAAAATGACATCGCAAAGCGTTTCTTTGGACGCCGCAGCCATTTCCACTGGGGTGAAGTCAAAGACATGTTTATCGTTGATTACAACCGGAACTTTTCCGTTGTGGCCTACCTTGGAGAAGAAGGACATGGCAAAGTGATCGGCATTGGCGGTTATTTTTTGGAAAGCGGCGGAATCGGCGAAGTGGCATACTCTGTGGCCAAAGAATGGCACGGCAGAGGAATTGCCGTCAAGCTGCAGAAAAAGGTTGTTGACGCGGCATTGAACAACGGTCTGTCAGGCCTCGAAGCCATGATCCTCAAAGCGAATTTTTCTATGATCGGGCTTTTTAAGAAACTACCCTACAAACTCCATACTTCCTATGAAGACGACGCCATCAAACTCACCTGCCGGTTTGACGAACCTGTATAGAGAGTCTTGCTCAGACGTTCGCTCGGGCCGGTCGAAGCGCGCTCCTTCTCCTTTCCATCAAAAAATCTGCTTCACTGTCGGGAAAAGTGTCATTGAGGTGATCCCACCCTCATTGACAAATGATCATTTAGCTGTCATATTATGAACAAACGTAACATTCAGATAACCACGTTACGGGAGCAAAGGGGTTTTTTAATTTTCTGAATTTTAAACTAGGAGGATGACCCGATGAAATTAAGTGCGCGTAATATTTTAAAAGGGAAAGTTAAGAAGGTGGCCACCGGTGCAGTCAATTCAGAAGTAGTGATTTCTCTGCCCGGTGGTACGGAAGTTGTATCGATTATAACAAAATCTTCGGCAAAGGCTCTTGGGCTTAAAAAAGGAAAAGCCGTCTACGCAGTCATCAAGGCTTCAAATGTTATGATCGGTGTTGATTAGGCAGTATTTATACTGATGCTTCAGAAATTGAGAATTTTACTCAAGCCGGAACATGAGAGTTTTGGCAAGGTGTTTTCTTGCCATACTCTTGTTCCGGAAAGTTTGTATATCCCCCCGCTCCCTCCAAAGGGGAACTGTTTTTTGGAATAGACTATAAAAAGATGACAACCAGCCTGTTCCAACACTCGCGTGACCTTGAGTAACCTTCAGTTTATCCGGTTAGACAGAGATGGCGCAAAGTGGCGGGGGTGAATCGCCATTAGCTTTTACCTTTCACTACTCACAGCACGCCTTCATTTTCCTGGGGTGTGTATTCGGGAACGATTTCCTTGAGCTTTGCCTTAATACCTTTTGAATCGTGCCTGGCTGCGATCTTCACGAGCTCGTCAAGTTCACGATACAGATTTTTTTTGGCTTCCTGCGGGCTGCCAATCCCCTTAAAATAGGTATCGGATCCCAGAACCATGACCTTTCTGTGGCTGGTGGGCAGAATATCTTCTCCAACGGTAATCAGTTCTTCATATAGTTTTTCACCTTCGCGCAGGCCGGTATAAACAATTTTGATGTCTACGTCCGGCTCTTTTCCCGAAAGACGGATCAGATCACGTGCCATGTCTGCTATTTTTACAGGCGTTCCCATCCTCAAAATAAAGATTTCGCCGCCCTGCCCCATGGTACCGGCCTGCAGAATCATCTGTGTGGCTTCCGGTATCGTCATGAAAAAGCGGTTTACTTCAGGATGTGTAACCGTCACAGGGCCGCCTTTTTCTATTTGACTACGGAAAAAAGGAATAACCGAACCCGACGAACCCACTACATTACCAAACCGCACTGCCATGAATCTGGTTTCTCTACCCTGCAGACATTGCATAATCAATTCCGTCACCCGCTTGCTCGCACCCATTACGTTGGTCGGTCGAACAGCTTTATCTGTTGAAACCAGGACAAAACGATCTACATGATGCCTCAGGGCCATTTCCATCACTACACGGCTGCCGACAATATTATTGAAAACAGCCTGCCATGGATTTTTTTCGATCATGGGAACATGTTTATAAGCTGCCGCGTGAAAAACAACCTTGGGTTTGTATTTATCAAAAATATTATCCATGAGGACCTCGTCCTGGACCTGTCCCAGGATTGCCTCAGAATGCCGGCAGCCTTTGTCATTCTGCATTTCCATCTGGATATGAAAAAGGTTGGATTCACTGGAATCCAGAAGAACGATTCGACCGGGTTTATACTTGGCAATCTGCCTGCACAATTCGGATCCAATCGAACCACCGCATCCCGTGACAAGGACCGTTTTCCCGTCAAGATAATTTCGAATACCTTCCGTATTCAGTTGAACCGGCGAGCGTCCCAGTAAATCTTCGTAGCTGATGTCTCGAAGCAGTTTTACGCTGACCCGACCGTCAATCAGATCACCTATTCCGGGCAAAATTTTGTATGATGCGTTGCATTTCTGGCAGGCCTCCACGATGCGCCGGACCTGATCACCGCTGGCAGAAGGAACCGCTATGAGTATCTGCTGGACTTCTTCCTTTTGCAGGACCTTGTCCAGACGTTCAACGTTTCCCAGTACCCGGACACCATGAATAGAGCGGCCCTGTTTTGCCGGGTCATCGTCAATGAACCCTACCACATGATAATTCAACGTGTAGTTATCAAGAATTTCTCTTAATATTTTTTCTCCCGCGTCGCCGGCGCCAATGATAAGAACCCTGGTCAATGCAGTTTTTTCAGGCATTGCGGCAATGGCTTCAGGACTCATGCGTCCGGCGAAATAGGACCGGATTGCCATGCGAATGCCGCCTGTTAAAACGAGAGTCAACAAAAGATCCACGACAAAGACAGCTCGGGAGTACCCCACAAACCTTTTTGCGGCCAGAAGAATCAATATCACCAAGATTGTTGACACAAGACAGGCACGACCCAGCGCCCAGAAATCCCTGACACTTGTGTAACGCCACATGCCCTGGTACAAACCAAAGAGAAAGAAAATTAAAACCTTTAACGGAACAATCCACAAAAGGAGCTGAAAAATCTGCCAGAAAGGCACAGGTTCGGGAAGCATTTCGTACCTGATCAGATAGGAACCGTAAAGTGCCATAGCAAAAAGAACCATATCGGTCAGGATCATGAAATAAAAATGTGGATTTTTCAGTTGAGCCTTTATGAACATTCTATTTTCTTTCCTTCACCATGTAATATAACTTTCCCTCTATGATTGTTTTTTATAACCTTTCAATTCTCACGTTTCACCACATACTCATTTCGTCCAAAGGAAGAATCATGGTCCCCAGTATAGTGAAGTATCTTTCTTTTTCCGGCCGTCAATGCAACCGAAATGACAACCACGCGAAATTCTTCATCATGATCCAAACGCAAGGCTTCATTTTAAATATTCAGGTGGCTTCCATGCCTCATTTGCCAGGATGACTGATTCACCTTCGCCAACCAGTTTTTCAGATGGTTTCTTTTATTTTGCGTTTTCATTTCCAGCAAAGTGTTTGGGTTTTTTCCCAGCACTGCCAAAATGATCTTGGAATTGTCTTAAAAAAAAGAAATTGGATATGCCTCCAATACACAGAATATTTTTTCATGAGATTGCTTTCTGCTTTTTTTCTCTCGCTGATCTGCATCGCGTCTTTCCTGGGAAAGATCTTCTTATGAAGCAACAGGAGTTTATCCTGCCATTTGACGTCCCGATCAAAAAGTCGTGCGATACTCGGATGGACAGAAATTCCCCGTTATCATGTCTTTTGAAAATCATCTCTTCTGAATTGATTTTGAAAATCAGGCCTCTCCCTCACGGTTGTTTGACTTTGGGAATATTGTTTCACAAAACAGAACATAAAAAGCATCCATATTGATCTTTTCAGAATGATCAAATTCTCATCTAATGCTTTGTAGCATATTCGGCCAACGGTTACAATTATTTCCTCGTTTCTGTTAGAAACACATCAATTGTTCGGTCTTGCAGCACATAACCTGTGCGGTTTAGAAGTTACCTGAAAAGAGGTGACAGATGAGACGGACTTTTCTTTTTACTACGAAAATACTTTTTCAATATTTTTGACACGCTCATGGAATTTATGTAATATAAACCAAGAAAATATTTTCGGACACAGTTTTAATTTCTGGCATGTGAAGGACAAAATATTGACGGTCATCTTTTTAGGATAATTCTGAGAGGAAAAGGGAAATGTTAATATGGAAATCGTTAAGGTCGTGCACGCCGGGGGAAAACCATTCAAGCGGGCTTACGTGAGCATCTTTCTCTGGTTCACCGGCCGGGCCATTCAGGCCGCCGCAAAGGTCGATGAGCAGGTCCGGCGGGAATTCAACAGCCTCCCGGACGATTTCACGTTTTCACTGGGCGTTTTGCCTGACGGTCCCTGGATGGTGATTGGCAGGGAAAAAGGTCAGGTGAAGTACCTAGGCGGAAATCCGGAAGGAAGACATCTTCATGTCCGCCTGGCCATGAAGAATATAGAAACAGCTTTTCTGATCCTCTCTTTTCGGGAAAGCACAGCCCTTGCCACGGCACGCAATCGCCTGATCACGGAAGGGGAAGTTCCTCAGGCACTGGCCATGATCCGCGTCATGGATATTGTGGAGGTTTACCTTCTTCCGAAAATGATCGCACGCCTGGCCGTGAAGCGATACCCTTCGTGGTCATTGGGCCGCAAGGTTTTCGGCCGGATCGGTATTTATTCCCGGGCAATGCTGGGAATCTGACGAAAGGACCTCGACATGAATTCCGACAGCTGTTTCACCTTTACCTGCCCGGTCAAGACAAATTCGGGAAACATATCACTTGAAAATCTGCCGGTTGAACTGTCCGGTCTGAACGCAGGCAAACCCCTCGTTGTAACGAACATCGAAAAAGTGGGCAGGAAGTCCGTCCGGACACTGACGGGCGCGTTCGGCGATTCAGGCATGAGCCTGGGGGTTTTCGACAGCCTTGGCGACAAGGTCGATCCCGCCCTCATCGAACAGTTGAGAGCCACTTTTATCGAGGAGAAATATGACTCGATCATTGCTCTTGGCGGAGGGACGATTGTTGACTCGGCCAAGATTTTGAACCTTGCCGTCTCGCTGAAGATAACAGATGTCCGGCGTCTTTCAGCACAGACGCCGGTCAACAGGAACCTGCTTCCCCTGGTGGTGGTCCCGACGGCTGATGCCACCGGTCTGGAAACCGCGCAGCTTGCCGGGCTGAACGGAGCAGTCCTCTCTTCAGAATACCTGGCCCCCGTCCTCGTTGTCATTGATCCGCGGCTCACCCGCGGAAAAAATGTTAAAACGATTTACGCCACGGGCCTTGCCACTCTGGGACTGGCGTTGGAGAGCCACATCATTACGAAAGAGAATCCTTTCCGTCAAGCTTATTCCTTTGCGGCCATCCGGTTTATCAGGGAAAATCTTCCTGCCGCCGTCCGCAATCCCGACGATAAAAAAGCCACACTGGCCGTTATTAATGCGGCCGTTATGTCCGGCTGCGCTTTTTCCATTACAGAGGCCCACCCGCTTCACAAACTGGGACAGGTATTCCAGGAAATGCTGAATATTCACCCGGGAATCATCATGGGCATGTGCCTGACACACATCCTTGATGATTATCTTCATCGTGATGGGAATGTTCTCGCATCCCTGCTGCACCCGCTCACAGGGGATGAGGAGTTTGTGCAAACGCCGGAGGTTCAAAGGGCCGGGGCGGCGGTTTCTGTTCTTCAACGTTTTATGGCAGATCTCCATTCCGCACTGGGGAAAGATGTACCGCAGACCCTCAGGGAAGCGGGTGTTCCACAATATGGAATAGAAGATATTTTTGAAGTGCTGGACGTGGACCCAAACGGTGTGTATCTTCGCTCTGTCGTTGAACGAATCCGGGACAAGACTCCCATGGCTGAAAAGAAAGGTTGAAGAACATGGTACTGCCTGATTACTATGAATTCTGCTGCCGAGTGAAGATTGTTGCGGGCCATGACGCGCTGGAACAAATACCCGGCCTGCTTTCCGAAAAGGGAGCCAAAAAACCGCTGATCATTACAGACAAGGGCGTCGCGGGCGCAGGACTGATCGATGTGGTTTCCCGGGTCCTTCAGGATCGTTTGGTCGGGATCCTGATTGCTGACAACGTACCTCCCGATTCTGATCTCAGGATCGTCCATCAGCTGGCGCAATTTTACCGGGACAACGGCTGCGATGCAATCATTGCCGTCGGCGGCGGTTCCGTCATGGACACGGCCAAGGGAGTCAACATTGTTGTTTCTGAAAACGCCTCGGACCTGATGGCGTTCAGCGGCGCCGGCGCTCTGAAGCGCCCGCTGAAACCGCTTATCGCGATACCCACCACAGCCGGAACAGGTTCAGAAGTGACGCAGGTAGCCGTAATCAAAGATCACGAAAAACATCTGAAGATGGCCTTTCTGAGCTATTTCCTGCTTCCTGACGTTTCTATTCTCGACCCCCGCATGACGATGACCATGCCGCCCTTCATCACGGCCATGACGGGCATGGACGCCTTGAGCCACGCCACAGAGGCATACTACTGTCTCCAGAAGAACCCGCTGAGCGACGCGCACGCGCTTTCAGCCGTCAGCATGATTTACCAACACCTGCCGATGGTCGTACAGAACCCGTCGGATTTAAACGGCCGCCTGGCAATGTCGATAGGCGCATGCCTGGCGGGCATCGCCTTTTCCAATTCCATGACCGGCATCGTGCACAATCTTGGCCATGCCAGCGGGTCTGTCTGCGGCGTTCCGCACGGGCTGGCCATGGCGATTTTACTGCCTTACGGCCTTGAATATAACATGCATAGATGCGAGGACATTATCGCGCGTCTCCTTCTGCCCATGGCCGGCGAGGCGGATTACCTCAACACCGCGAAAGAACAGAAGGCGCAGAAAGTTGTTTCCCTGATCCGGCAGATGAATGAATATCTGCACATTCTTACGAATGGTCGGCATGCCCGATGTTTCTGCGAGGTCAAAGACCGTGAGGGGAAGCCGATGGTTCCCCGTGAAATGCTGCCCCGGATTGCCGGGGCGGCCCTGCTCGACGGGGCGTCCATGTATAATCCCGAAGACACAGACTATGATGATAACCTGATGGTCCTGGAGGCGGCCTGGGAAGGCTGCCCCCTTGACCGGAGCAAAGTGAAAAAAGGCTGAGAAGCGAAAGGGATGAATGTCATGAGCAAACCTTACATGGGAAAAATCCTGATGGTGGATTTGTCGGATCAAACGATGATCCCTGAATCCGTACCCGACTGCGTCTATGAAGACTACCTCTCCGGAATGGGTCTGGGAGCCTATATCCTTTACAACCGCATGCCTGCGGGCGCAGACCCGCTTGGACCGGAAAATATTCTGGGCTTCTGTTCCGGATTTCTCACGGGAACGGGCAGCCTGTTTTCCGGCCGGTGGACGCTTGTGGGCAAATCACCGCTCACGGGAACCTGGGGCGATGCCAATTGCGGCGGTACGTTTTCACCGGCGATCAAACACAGCGGCTATGATGCTATTTTCTTTAAAGGGATCAGTCCCGGGCCTGTTTATCTGTACATCAAAAACGGCAAAGCAACCCTCAAAGACGCAGCCGACCTCTGGGGGCGTGACGCGATTGAAACGGAAGAAATTCTCAAACAGCAATACGGAGCAAAAGCAGCCGTCGCCGTCATCGGTCCTTCCGGTGAGAAGTTATCCCTCATTTCGGGAGTATGCAGTGACAAGGGCAGAATCGCCGCCCGTTCGGGACTGGGCGCAGTCATGGGCGTCAAAAAGCTGAAGGCTGTTGTTTTGGACGGCGTTTACCGCATCAGCGCTGCCGATCCGGTGGCCATGAAGAGATTGAGCCGGCAGTGCCTCAAGTGGGTCAACTTCCCCCTGCCACTTCCGGGGGGAATGATGGCGAGCGTGGGCACCCTTCTGCGTGTGAGCCCGCTTGTTTTCCCGCAGGACGGACTGTTGTATACTTCCATCCTCCGGAAGTGGGGGACGGGGGGAATGAACCAGACGTCCATTGAATGGGGGGACGCACCGCTGAAAAACTGGGACGGATCCAATCGTGATTTTCCCATGAAGAAATCCCGGACGCTCAATCCCGATCTCATTAAAAAGACGGAAATCGTTAAGTACCATTGCTATTCCTGTCCCCTGGGCTGCGGTGGGATCTGCTCCTCTAAAGGGAAACAGGCGCATGTGCACAAACCCGAGTATGAAAGCATCCTGGCGTTGAGCGGACTGTGCATGAATGAAGATCTGGACAGCGTCTATTATTTGAATGACCTTCTGAACCGGGCCGGCATGGATACCATTTCCGCAGGCGCGACGGCCTCGTTCGCAGTAGAATGTTACGAAAAAGGAATCCTGACCAGGGAAGACACGGACGGCCTGGAGCTTACATGGGGCAACACGGAGGCAATCGTCACGCTGATCAAAAAAATGATCAAACGGGAAGGCATTGGTGATCTGCTGGCTGACGGAACAAAGGCCGCGGCAAAAAAAATCGGCAAGGGGGCCATCGAGTTCGCCATACAGGCCGGCGGTCAGGAACCGGCCATGCATGACGGACGCAATGACCCCGGATTTAATGTCCACTACTGTCTCGAACCGACGCCCGGCCGGCACACACTTGGTGCCCACCTGTATTATGAAATGTTTCAGTTGTGGAAACGTGTAAAAGGCCTGCCCAAACCTTCTCCTCTGTATACGAAAGGCAGCAAATACAAAGTCAACAGGGAAAAAGCGCAGGCCGCCGCTGCCTGCAGCAAGTTCATGAGTCTCGCCAATGGAGCGGGAATGTGCATGTTCGGCCTCTTTATCGGGGCCAAAAGAGTACCGACATTTGACTGGCTGAATGCGGCTTCCGGCTGGAAGCTGACACCTGAAGAATACATGACCATCGGGGAACGTATTCAGACCCTGAAACAGGCTTTCAACATCAAGCACGGCATCGAACCGAAAGACAACTTCATCAGCTCACGGGCACTGGGTAAACCTCCCCAGAAGGAAGGTGCCAACAAGGGCAGATTCGTCGATGTGGAGAAACTCGCCCCGGACTACTGGGAACAGTTCGGCTGGAACAGGAACAGCGGCAAGCCCGAAGAAGAAACCCTGCGAAGGCTGAAAATCAAATAAGAGGAAAGTGACATGCCCTACACGATCACGGATCAATGCAATGGTTGCGGCGCCTGCTCTCGCGTATGCCCGGCGGACGCTATCTCCGGTGAAAAAAAGAAAATGCATTTCGTAGACGCAGATTTATGCATCGAATGCGGAGCCTGCGGCAGGACATGCCCTCAGTCAGCCGTCCTGGACGCGGAAGGCGCTTTATGTACTATGATGAAACGTTCGGAATGGCCAAAACCACAGATTGTGCTCAAAAGCTGCATCGCCTGCGGCATCTGTATCGACGCGTGCCCGGTCGGGTGTCTGGCCCTGTCGGAGCGGCCGCGGGAAAAAGGGGTGGACTCCTTCCCATACCTGAAAAATCCCAAAACCTGCATCGGGTGCGGATTCTGCAGTACCGAATGCCCGGTGGACAGTATTACGATGGGAAAACCGGAAAAAGCTGCGGTTCAAGAGGCATAAGCGACTTTAGCGGCCAAGGACAGCACTGTTGTCCACCTCCGGAGAGGAGACTGTGTCGTACTTCTTCTTTGTCATAACCTTTCAGGTCACACGTTACGAGACACCTCTCAGGCGTTGTGGTAATCTCATTTATTCGCGAACTTATGAGATTGCTTCGGTCGTTTTTCTCCCCCGCAATGACATTACTGTATAGCCTGAGGGGGTCAGGGGATGGGTACAAACTGTTAAGATAGTTTACAAAACAGACCGGGGACATGGTTTACACCACTTGGCAGGCAATCTCTTCTTTCACCACCTTCGCAAATGGAGGACATAAAGTGGTTTTCTTACAAGTATATATAATTATAAGATTCTTAACATATTAATCACAATATTTCTTCCCATCTTTCTCCAGCCCCAAGAAATTTTGAATACAATGAAATACAACGAATTGCGTATTTACAATCCGACTTCCCCGATGTATTGATAACCAGGTTTAAAAAACGGTATTTTAAATTATAGGCCAGAAAATGCCGGCAAAAGGGTTATGGGGTCATAAAATACCTTCTTAACCAAATCATGAAGCGTGATGCGTCCGAACGATCACCGGAATGTACTATGGATCATTAATTCGGAGACTGAATGGAAATTATTAAAGAATAAAGCAGCGGATAAAGGAGGATATAATAATAAAAATAGCCCTATAATGTTATCCGAGCGCGCTGATACTGAAAAATACGAACCCGAAAACTGAGACTGAAAATGATGAATAACATGACAGAGCAAAGACAATCCTGCAAATCACCGGGACAAATCCTACGCGAGATGGGCGTCTTCCCATCAAATTCCTACATTAATCGAATAAATGAATCAAAAGGCTTGGCCACTGTCGCGTCTGATACGCGAGAGCCTCGGATGCCATACGAAAAAATCGGTCAGATTCTGATTTCGAAAAACATTATCACAGAATCCGACTTAAGAGAAGCCATGGCAAGAAAGAAACAGCAGCCGACAAAGTACCTGGGACAAATCCTCTGCGAGATGGGCATCCCCCAGTCAAAGATCATCAAAACCATTTACTTCAGCAATAAAAGAAAAAAACTTGGGGAAATTCTTGTTGATCATCATATCATCACCGAAGAACAGTTACACGACACGCTCATTAAGCAGAAACATCAAAAAAGCATGGGGATGCACAAACATCTGGGCACGATGCTGACCATGAGCAATACGATAACGGAAGTCAATTATATCAATGCGCTTTCCGCTCATTTTAGCATGCCCGTTGTTTCGTTGAAAAATTTCAAGGTATCCGCTTCCCTGCAAAAAGCCATCGGTGAACAATATGCTTTGAAAAATCGCATTGTCGTTATGAGCAATACAAACGATAAACTGACCATTGCCATTGCGGAACCACATCTGTCCATTTTTGAATATCTAGAAAAAGCCATGCCGAAAGGCAAACATATCCTGTTTTGCCAGGCAAAAGCCTCGGAAATAGAAAAATGTCTTAATATAAAATATGACCCCTTCCACATGGTATTGTATCGTTAATCCTTATACAATACCCTGGATATTACCGGTCTCATCAATATTGATATTGTATGCGGCGGGTGTTTTGGAAAGACCCGGCATCCTGAGGATTTCCCCGGTAATGGGGATCAGGAATCCCGCACCGGAAGCAATTTTAATTTCCCGAACCGTCACGATAAAGTTGCTGGGAAGGCCCAGAAGGTTCGGATTGTCGGAAAGCGACTGCTGGGTTTTGGCGATGCATACCGGAAGTTTATCGTATCCGATCTTTTTGATCATATCCAGGTTGCGTCTTGCCTGCGGCTGATAATCAATGGAAACCGCACCGTAGATTTCACTAGCGACTTTAAATATTTTATCTTCCACCGGCAGTTTCCAGTCATAGAGCGGCGTAAAGGTCCCTTCAGCTCCGGCAATCAACCGGACGGTCTTTTCCGCCAGTTCCAAACCGCCCTCACCTCCCTGTTTAAAGATATCCGCCGGGGCAATGTTCATGCCTTCATTCTCCGCGGCTTTCACAACCGCCTGTATTTCTTCATCCGTGTCTGAAGGAAACCGGTTTAGAGCAACAATGCAAGGCACATTAAATTTGTCGATGTTTTCATAGTGCTTGCGCAGATTGGCCATCCCCAGAACGGCCGCGTGGGCATTCGGATGATTCAGTTCTTCCCGCGCAATTCCCGCGTGATACTTCAGTGCGCGAACGGTGGCAACCAGCACAACGATGCGGGGGTTAAAATTGCCGTAAGGTGCGACGATGTCAAAATACTTCTCTGCGCCGAGATCAAACCCGAATCCCGCTTCGGTCACCACATAGTCCGCCAGACAAAGCGCCAGATCGGTTCCGATGATACTATTTGTTCCCTGGGCAATGTTGGCGAATGGACCTCCATGGACAATAGCAGGCACGCCTTCGGTGGTTTGCACAAGATTTGGCATCAACGCGTATTTTAAAAGCGCTGAAACCGCGCCTTCCACTTTCAGGTCGCCCGCAATTACCGGCCTGTCGTCATAGGTAAAGCTCACCAGAATCCTGCTGATCTTGTCTTTCAATTCTTCATAGGAACGCGAAAGACAGAGAATGGCCATAATCTCACTGGACGGAACGATGTCAAAGCCGGTTTCCCTTGGCACTCCGTTGGTGGAGCCGCCCAGACCAATGACAATATCCCGAAGCGAGCGGTCGTTCATATCGATGACCCTGCGCCAGGTGATCTTGCGCGGATCGATGTTTAAAGGATTGCCGTGAAATATGGAATTGTCCAAAATGGCGGAAAGCAGATTGTGTGCGCTTTCAACCGCCGGGAAGTCGTTTGTGAAATGGAGATTGATGTCATCGACAGGATGGACGCGGGAAAGTCCGCCGCCGGTCGCTCCGCCTTTGATGCCGAAAACAGGTCCCAAGGATGGTTCCCGCAGGGCCGCAACGGTGGATTTGCCGATTTTTGCCAGGGCCTGCGCAAGCCCGATGGACACTGTCGTCTTTCCTTCCCCGGCCGGGGTCGGTGTCATGGCCGATACCAGAATTAAAGACGAGTTTTTTCTGCGTGAAAATCTACGGGCCACCTCCAGCCTTATTTTGGCCTTGTAGCGGCCGTATAACTCCAGATCATCTTCCGTCAATCCGAGCTTTGAGGCTATTTCAAAAATGTGCCGCAGATGGTTCCCCGGGGTGTGTTCTTTTGTTTTTCTCATAGAGTCATTTACTGATCACGGCGTCGAACCGGATATCGATGTTGTATTCGTCGCTGATGCGATTGAGATCGTTCTTCAGGTCAATAATTTTAACAGCCGGCGGCAGGGAAAAATAGCAGACCATATGAAATACATTTGCGCCCGTGAAGGGATTATTATCCACGTTGGTGGAAATGTCTTCAATGCTGACTCCCCGAAGCTGGAGTGATTTGCAGATTTGATGGATGATCCCCGGATGATCAATGGAAGTGGCGATGAGCTTGTATGGGATCGACGGTAATACATCGCGATGGCTCGGTGCCTTGGTTTTGCGAACGAAAATTTCCAGCTTCGTCTTTTCGCGCAGGCTGTCCAGGTCTTTAATCAGGCGCTCGATGTCGTCCGTCTTTCCCGAGGTGAGAATGATCATGCCGAATTCATTGCCGAGCACACAACCTCGGGACCGCTCGATATTGATGCCCCGGGCAGTAAAAAATTCTGCAATTTCTTTGGCCAGACCGGGACGATCCGACCCCATGGTGGAAATAACAACGTATGATCTCATAGGACGACTCCTTTTTGTATCCATAAAATGCGATCGGAAAATCATTTTATGTTGTTTTCTATACGCATCGTATTGAAATGTCAATAAAAAGTCAAAACAAGAAATTTACCGTTCATGAAAAACATCTGTGGCATCGGTGCATGTAATTCAGTAAAAGGATTTCTCCTGCACGAAAAACAATGCTTATCTACTCGCCTGCTCGATGACGGTTGACCCGACCTTCGTCGCCACAGTGTTTCCTGGCAACAGATGGTTATATGAATTTTAGATAAAAAAAATGCAACTCTGACTTAACTTGTGATAGAATATATTTAAAAGGAACAGAAAAAAATATCCTTTTCTCCGGAACCGTTTTCAGAGACACGAAAACGGTAATGTTAAGATCATCGGGAGTAAAAGATGAAGAAGATCAGGATTACCGTAATCACTCGTAACAGCGATTATCTGCAGCGTCTTGCAGATCGCCTGTGCGAGGAAAAAGATATGAGTCTGTTCAGCAGCATCGTCATTAATAATTTCAAGAGCGAGATGAAACAGTCCATTGCTTTTTTGGAGCAAACGTTTTTGACGCAGCCTGACGTACTTCTCCTGGATCAGACCATTCTGCGGGATGCAGCCGCTATAGATGTGCAGCAAGTCCTCGCCTACAGGGATAAATTGAATTCCACAAAATTCATCATCGTCGGCGAACGTTATAACGAGGAAAGCGTTATGGCAGAGATCGAGGCGGGAGTAAGAGGATTTTTCCGAACTGCGCTGGGCGATGAGATGCTCATTAAATGCATTCGTGCAGTCGCCCAGGGAGAAATCTGGCTTGACGCCGCACTGGTTGCGCGGGTTTTTGAAGAATTCATCAAGGAAGCGATCAGACGAAGAGACCGACTTAAACCTCTGGCTCACCTGAATTTTGAAAAGTTGAAAGCCCTTTCCCCCCGGGAAATGGAAATCCTGGCGCTGATCAGCGAAAGCATGACCAATGAAGAGATCGCTGATAAGCTTTTCCTGAGCACCAAGACCGTTAAAACGCATGTCCGCAACATTTTCGAGAAAGCGGGGATCCGGAACCGGGTTGAAGCCGCAGTTATCTATGCGCGCTATGTCCAGTTGTCAGATTAATCATCGGTGTCATTCTCCGATAGCTAAGATGAAACTCTCCGTGGCAAGCGGCGCTGCCTGCCGCCCCGGCAACCGGATTGCAGACATAACTTTTTACTGGTTTTCCCGCCTGTATTTTGCAAGCAGAGCGTCAAAAGAATCCTGATTAGCTTTGAACGCAACAGCTTTCGCACCTATCCGGATGATATCAATTCTCTGGATGGTATCCCCCTGCCGGATGGCGTTTACAACATTCTGTCCTTTGATGACGCGACCAAATACAGTGTGTTTGCCGTCCAGCCATGGTGTTTTTGTGTGAGTAATGAAAAATTGACTTCCATTGGTTCCCGGACCCGCATTGGCCATCGATAATACGCCCGGAGCATCGTGCTTCAACGCAGGGACAATTTCATCCGGGAATTGATAACCGGGTCCACCGGTGCCGTTTCCATCGGGATCGCCCCCCTGAATCATAAAATCCGGAATGACGCGATGAAAGTTCAGCCCATCGTAAAAGCGAACACCTTTGCCGCGATTGGAATTCTTGGTTCCTTCGGCCAGACCGACAAAATTCGCGACAGTCAGTGGCGTTTTCTCAAATTCCAGCCTGATTAGAATATCCCCTTTCGAGGTGGCTACCTTCGCGTAAAGCCCTTCTGCAAGCTGCAGTTTTTCACTGGAAAGGCTCTCGGCTGCAGTAAGGGCAAAAAGTAAAAATGCGACTGCCATGCATGAAATAAATTTCAATCGTTTCATTTTTCATCTCCTGTAACACCGGTCTTTGTAATTATTGCTTTCCGGTCACTTAACTTTAATGATCACTCCCCTGTATTCATCATCTCGGATTCTTCCCATTTAGCGGAAGTAACTTTCCACTCATTCGATTCTTTCTTCAGGGTTACGGAAAAGTCCCACACACCCAGAGAAGTCGGAATCACGTCTTTTATGGAGCCGGTCTTTTCTCCGCTGGTCAAAACCGTTTGGAATTCAGCCCTGGCCGATTCTTTCTCGACAGATATCGTGAGATTGCTGATGTAGGCGGATATCTTCGGGTAACGTAAAAAATATCCGATAAGCAGGCCCTTGATGCCTTCGTAGTTAAAACCCTGAGGATCGCTGTAATTTTTCGAAAGATGTTTCATGATCTTACTGACATCCTTCACTTCACCTGCCGACTGGATTTCAGTAACGACTTTTTTAACCTTGTCCAGATCGGTCTCTTTTTGACAACCGGGAACTGCAAGAAAAACCAAAAGAATAAGGAAAATCGTCACGACTCGTCTCACGGCATTTCCTTTCACTTTCATATTTCCGAACACAAACTGACCTGTTTTGATAAACAACGAACCATCTTTACAATGTATCTTGTGGAGTCTGAGATATAAACTTTGAAAGACAGATGTCACGGCATGAGCGGTCGATCGAAGCTCCGATCCAAAACGCCGTTTTTCTCCATCTGCGCATCCCATAAGCCCTGGTTGATGAAAGGAATGACCATGGCCATATTCTGAGCATTTAAGTGCTCCGGTCTGGCAAGCTTTGTTAAAATGTTTTCATCGAGCTTCCCCGTTTTCCCGAAATCAGCGCCAAGTATGCCAAATAAACTAAAGTACTTTTCCGTGAGGAAAGTCGGCTGAACATCAAGCCCCTCGCAGCCGCCTTTCAAGATGCTCCCCAGGAAGCGGCAACCGATCCTTCGGGTAAATTTTTCGCAGTACCTGGCCACAAAACGAAGATGGGCTGTTTCGGGGAAACCGCACTGGATCATAAAACCAAGGACGGGAAGATCTTTCCTGTCCTTCAGAGGCGCCAAAGCCTCCATAAACGCCTTGACGCTTCCCGGCATGGCATCTATGTAGAGGGGAAAGCCGACGATGACGTTATCCGACGCACTGAATTTTTCCACCAGGATCTTGAGATTATTCTTGTGTTTTACCAGGTACTCCACTTCACATGTATTGCCTGACATTTCCAAAAATCCCCTAATGAAGTGCCCCATCAGTATGCCGGTATTGCTTTTCTTTCCGCGCGGGGAAGCATTAATGAACAGTAATTGCATGGATGATCTCCTCAACAGGTGATTCTGTAAAATGGATAAAACCGACAGTCGACCACATATTAATTGCCTGTCTCCGGAAGATATCTTTGAGAATGTCAATATCATCTTCATCGGTGTCGGCCTCTTTTTCCAGAAGAAGTGAAATGACCGGATACCTGTCATAACGTTTCTTGTGATGAACCTCTCCGTCCACTTCCTCAAGATGTGGATGAACGATGCAGATGTTCCTGTCCATGGCATTTTTCAAAAGAAAGCTCGGAAATCCCATCATGAGCGGTGAAGCGAGGATGACGTGCTGTGCAGCAATAAACTGCCTGGTAATATCCCCTGCATCGTCATCGATACTGCAGATCCCAGGAGTCTTGACCCAACACTGGAAGCACCCGATGCATGGACTGATCTTATGATCCCGGAGAGCAATGGCCGCAACATCATGTCCGGCTGATTTCATCTTCTCGACCAAACGGTCTATATAAGAGTCAATCTGGCCGTTACCGCCGTGAGGGTTTCCGTTCAGGATTAAAATTTTCATCATGACCTCATTTCTGATTTTACAACGGACTGATCAATACTATCTTTTTACTGGCTTTTGCCTGCAACATAATGTTCCTGCAGTCTGCTTTCTTCGGGAATCGAATCAATGAACTGAATACCGGCTTCATACGACTCGCCCCCATGGACAGCATTGATCCAGATGATTTTTCCAATGGCGGTTATCTTTTGATACAGATCTTTTAAATTAAAATCTATCTTGATCAAGGTATTTACAGGCAAATAATAATTGAACTGAATTTTGGTGCCCAGCACAGAGACATCCTTACTCATGCAGCACACAATTTCTTTAGGATTCGTCCCCGCATCGGAAAGAACGGTTATGGTGACGTCACTGTCCCCTACCAGCCTGTTGACCCTTCTTCTCTCGTCCATCGCGATCCATCCCTGTTTTTCATCCCGTTCAAACGGGAAGAGCGATAACTCTCCATAACATGCTGCAAGATGGTTGATTCCGGCCTCCTGAACTGTAAAATCTTTTAGCACAATTTGATTGATTCTTCAGCAACTTTGAAACACCTCTCTTGCCCCTGAGGATGCGTCAGAACAGAAGTGGTCATTCCCGCGAACAGATTGTATCGCAATGGTGGAATTATAATAAAATTCGTCATGCTGCCGCAGGCCGTCATCCAGACGTTGTCCCCGCGAAAGCGGGGAACAAGTTCCATTATTACTGGATTCCGTATCGCACTTCGCTTGCACGGAACTGCTTGATCTGCAGGGTTATGACACGGCCTTTAAATGGGGGTAAAAAGATTGTCATCATGCCCTGCTCCGTGATGGTGAACGTATTTTTTTATATATCGTTCAATCCCATTGAACATTTGATTAAATATATGACGGAAAATGAATACATTGAAATGATCCTGCAGACAAACATCATCATTAAATAGTATTATAATTCAATAGGTTGCAAATATAATTTGACCGATGTTCAATTCTGGCACGCAAATTTCATTAGTATAAAGGCAAATAAAACAAAAACCCTCAGGGAGGTAACAGATCATGAAAAAGACATTCGGAACCATCGCAGCGGCGGCAGCAGTAGTTCTTTTGACGGCAACCTTTGGATTCGCAGAATATGCGGCAGCGGGAGCGGCGAATTTCCCGTATTTCCAGCTGGGGTGCCTGATTGTAGGCGGGTTGATTCTGGTCAGCCTGAAGAGGAAGTATGACAAGATGTATACGGCGGAAGTAGTTGGCGCCTTTGCTCTTTACACGATTCTGATGGCGCTGTTCACCAACCCGGTGATTGATGCAGTGAAGAACATTGTGACCTGATAGAATGAATAATATAAAGTCCCTGCAAAAACATACATGATCTGATATAAAAGCGCCCTCCATACACCCCCTCAAGGCTTCCACAGCTTGGGGGGTTTCTTATATTCGCCACCTGTTTCTTTTAATATAAATTGAATTGACGATCCTCTACCTGCGCGCGGAGGTATGCCCGGAACCAAAATAAACAAAGGAATGGGCGGCGGGAATTGAACAAATCGTTCAGCAGTTTATTGTTGATTGGCAACAGTGTCCAGGAAATTACGTGGATTTTCTGAAAAGACGCCAAAATTGTCCGGTGTAATAATAACCGGCAAGGCTTTAGGAAACTTCTTTACAAAGACATTTAAGCCCCGGGATAATTTACGACGGCCGGATTTGACCTCCACGGCATAAAGCTGTCCCTGATAGCTGTACACAAAATCAACTTCTTCCTGCTTCTCTCGCCAGTAATAGAGATTACCGGGCAGTTGAAGTAGCCGGACGCCTACCGCAGCCTCAAATATCCGGCCCCGTTTTTCCGGGTCATCCAGAACGTGTGGTCCTTCATTCATCGTATATAAAGCAGGACAGGAAATCAGAATTTTGGGACTCGATCCCCGCGTGAGATAACTTTTCGCTGAATATTTTTCCAGCGGATGAACAAGAAAAGCCCCGGAATAAAGCTCGATATAATATTTGACCAGATCGGTATTCCCCCTGTCCTGAAGCTGCCCCAGCAGTTTGGTGTAACTGATCTCCTGAGCCGGGTAACGGCACAATATCTCGAATGCCTGACGAAACAGAGCAGGGTTGCCAACCTTGTGGTTGAGCAGAATGTCCTTGCCGATCACCGCCTCAATGATAGAATCCTTCAAGTAGCCATACCATCGGTCGAAATCGCTTTCAAAGGGAACAGCTCCCGGATAACCGCCATAGGTTAAATAACGGTCCAGGCTGTATTTGAATGCGTGCTTGAGCTCTTCATAGTTCCACTGATGGGTTTTGATTAATTCGAAGCGTCCGGCAAGACTCTCCGAAAGCCCTTTCTGCAACTGAAGAGAACTGGACCCCAAAAGAATGACCCGCAATGCTCCGGGCGCCTTGTCCCATAAAGATTTTACCGTTTCAGACCAGTTTGGAACTTTTTGAATTTCGTCAATCACCAGCAGGGTCTTTTTTCCAGAAGGCAGCGCTTTTTGCCACTGCTCCATAAGCCAGGTGCGATCCGTCGTCAAAATATCATCGGCATTGGCATAATGAGCGGCATCAGGATACCGGGCAAGAAGTTGCTTGACCCCGGTTGTTTTCCCAACCTGACGTGGGCCAACCAGCACTTGAATAAGCGGCCGGTCAGCCAAAAGGCGTTGTTCCAGTTGAGCCACAAATGATCGTTCATATGATTTAGCCATGGATGCATTATACATGTTTTACTAGATATGTCTATTATTTTTACTAGACTTGTCTAGTAAATAGCAAAAAGTCTCCGCCAGAGTTGTCTTAACAAAAAAACCCGCTATTTCTAACGGGTTTTGCACTTCTTTGGACTTTGTTGGATTCTGTCTTGGTGGAGGCGGCGGGAATTGAACCCGCGTCCGAAAACCTTCCGCTGCAGTTTCT
>CAYMYR010000042.1:0-21843 GCA_964394715.1 uncultured Smithella sp. | reverse complement strand
GGTTCAATGTCGATCGTACAATCACCAAACTGGCCGCGTCCACCGGACTGTTTCTTGTATCGTCCCTGAACGTTTGTTTTTCCTTTAATGGTTTCAAAATAGGGAACTTTCGGGGTGTTCAGGTTGACTTCAACGCCAAATTTTCGTTTCATTTTTTCTACGTTGACTTCAATATGCACCTGTCCCATGCCGGAGAGAATCATCTCCTTGGTCTGAACATTGCGTGAAAATACAATGGTCGGGTCTTCTTCCGTCAGACGGTGGATGGAAGAAGCAATCTTGTCTTCGTCGCCCCGTGATTTCGGTTCTACGGCAAATGACATGATCGGTGGCGGAATGGCCACTTTTTCGAAGACGATAGGCGCTTTTTCGAAGCAAAGGGTGTCGCCGGTAACGGTTTCCTTCAGTTTGGCGACGCCGGCGATGTCTCCGGGAATAAGTACTTCCGCCTGTTTCTGATTTTTGCCTTCCAAAAAGAAAATATGTCCGAATTTTTCCGTAATTTTTTTAGAAGAGTTATAAACAGCTGAATCAGAATTAAGTTTGCCGGAATAAACACGGAACAACGTCAGGCGTCCGGCGTAAGGATCGGCAATCGTTTTGAATACAATGGCTGAAAAAGGAGCGTCTTCCGATGGCTGTCTTTCTTCAACGCTGTCCGTGCCTGGTTTATGACCTTTCATAGGTCCGCGATCGATGGGTGAAGCAAATGAACTTACGGCCAGATCCATCAGCATTGTCACGCCGATGCCTTTATTGGCTGAACCGCAAATGACGGGAATAACACTGCCCGATATGACGCCTTTTCTCAACCCGGCTTTGAGCTCGTCAGTGGAAAGTTCACCGGATTCAAGGTATTTGTTCATGAGTTCATCGTCGGTCTCCGCGATGTCTTCCACCATGGAGCTGCGCATGCTTTTTGCCTCATCCATAAGGTCCACGGGAATGTCGCCTGCTTTGCCGACACCCTTGTTGTCGGCAAAAGTGTAGGCTTTCATGGTAATGAGATCGACAATTCCCTGAAATTTATCTTCCGCGCCGACAGGCAGACAAACGGGGGTTGCCTTCTTCTTGAGTTTTGTTTTAATGCTTTCCAGCACCTTGTTGAAATCGGCTCTTTCGCGGTCCATGCGGTTGACGAAAATGATGCGGGGGAGGCAATATTTGTCTGCAAGTTCCCATACTTTCTGTGTCTGAAATTCAACGCCGCCAACGGAATCGATTACGACTACCACGTTGTCTACAACGCTGAGAGAACACTCAATATCAAAGGTAAAGTTTGAGTCGCCGGGAGTATCGATGATGTTGATCTTATGTTTTTCCCATTCAACAAAATTAGCCGCGGAGGATATGGAAACGTGTTTTTTCTGCTCTTCCGGTTCAAAATCCATGGTGGATGAACCGTCGTCAACACGTCCCAGGCGCTCATTTTTCCCTGAAACATATAGCAGGGATTCACAAATAGAGGTTTTGCCTGTTCCACCGTGGCCGATTACGGCCATATTTCTGAGAGACTTGGATTCGTACTTTGCCATGAAAACTCCTTTCGATATCTCAACAAGATCAGCAAAAAATCTGCTGAAACAGGTTCATACAGAATGCGCGCTTGTTTAGCCTATCCGGCAGCGAAAATCAAGGTAATTTTCCACGATTGACCATTTCAGAAGATTCGTCTGCCGTCCGACTCATTGCATCGGAAGGCTGTGGAAATTTATCTTTCAAGCAGATGTTTTTCACCCAGTTTCATGGGGTAAAAGACCGCAAATATGCAGAGAAACAGGGCAAAAGAGAAGGAAAGCACTAACCGGATGATTTGCGTAAGAGGTAATCTTTGTCCATGCAATTCGGCCATAAAGATTCGATAAACCGGTCCTGCCTCAAGGATAATGACTGTGGCGATCAGGCCGAAACTGAGGAGCATGAAAAGTACTCCCCCGAAACTGGTGGCTGATATGGCAGGGTTTTCGGATTTGAAATCAGGGTAACGGGCACCCAGCCCGATAGCCAGAGCCACGATCGCCGGAACCAGAAAGAAGATCGTCATCACGGATAAAAACATCATGAACGGTGTAACCCTCAGCAGAATATTTGATGCAACAATAAGCGTTTCTGTAAGCAAAAGAAGTGGCAGGTAGTAGAGAAAAAACTTGATCCAGAGAAATGTTTTCATGGATACAGGCGCCGACTGAATAATCCAGAAAGCTTCGCCTTCCATGCTGACAGCCGGAAAAACAAACCGGGCGGCGATTGCCGAAAGGACGAATGCCGAAAGCCCCACATTCAAGAAAGAAAATACATTTTGCAGATAAACGGTTTTGATTGGTGACCGGTCCAGGGGCAGGACGGAGAAATTATAAAGGTAGATCACGATCAGAGCGCAGATGAGAAACAGCTGCGGCCACTGTGTGGAATCCCTGAAAAATGAACGCAACTCCTTTACGGCAAAAGCCCTGGCCGGCCTGGAAAGAAAATTCAACAGGCCTTCCCAGCCTTTTCCGCCCAATGTAACCGGTTTGAAAAGCCTTTTGGGCGTTGTCTGAGCTCGCGAGAAACCGCGGAAGTAGATGGCACCTGCTGTTGTTTCGTTGATAAACAGAAGCAACAGAACGAAGCTGGCTGAAAGGGCCAGATTCAATCCGGATGGGTTCCATTCACTTTTCAGAGCAAAACGCACCGTATCGGTGATCCATGTCGTCGGAAGATATGGCAGACTGAGTGCCTGTACGGAATTCAGGTACAGAACAACGGACGCAAAACTGTCGGGATTGACAAGCTGTTCAGGTTGAATCAATCTCAATACGACAACAAGAAGCACCGCCAGCAAAACCCCCAGGATGACAAAAAGGGTGCGTATTTTACCTGCGGGAAGGATTGCGGCCCCCAGCAGAACAACCATGCTGCTCAGGGCTGAAGCGATCATGCACATGCAGACAATGGCGGCAAGGGTGATCAGATAATAAAAAATATTCGCATGATAAACCAGGCCGTAAGATAAGAAAACGGGAAGGCTGAAAGCCACCACCATCCAGGATGAATCAAAGGTGCTGACGAGCCATCTGGATCTGAAAATATCTACAACTGAAACGGGCAGGGAATGCAGCAGAGATAAATCGCGGCTCAAATACAAATGAGACAGGCTGTTGATAATACTGCTGAAAAGCAACAGGGTGAAGAAGGTGACGATCATCATGGAAAGAAGTTTCATGGCCAGGATATCGCCAAAATCCTGTACGCTCTGGAAGTAGGTCAGGACCCGGAAAAAAATAAGGAATGCCCCTGTCCAAAAAATCAGACCGATGAAGAAAAAGAAGAAAAAACGTGAATGGCGACTGTTTTGCACTCCGGGCCTCGCCGAGAGCAGCCGGGGGGTCAATAATGTCCATAAAGGATTTTTCATAGACTTATGCTTCCCGCACCAACGTCAGAAAAACTTCTTCCAGCCGGGCTTCGCCGGTTTTAGCCGCCAGATTCAATTCAGCGACGGTGCCCTGGGCAATGAGGTTTCCCTTGTGGATAACGCCAATTCTATCGCACAGGTCTTCAGCCAGGCTTAAAGTATGGGTAGAGACAAAGACAGTGACATTATGTGCGGCCAGTCCCTTGAGAATGTCCCTGACCATTCGAACGGCTTCGGGATCAAGGCCGACCATTGGTTCGTCAATAACCATGACTTTTGGATCATGAAGCAGCGCTGCCGCGATAATCAGTCTCTGCTTCATTCCATGAGAATACGCTTCAATGATTTCATTTGCCCAGTCCCAGAGAGAAAATTGCTTTAATAGTTGCTCCGATTTCCGATAAAGATACGGAAGGTCAACATGATAGAGATCACCAATAAATTTAAGAAACTCCATGCCGGTCAGTTTTTCATACAGAAACGGTCTGTCCGGAACAAAGCCGATCACCTTTTTTGCGGCGACGGGGTCTTTGTGGACATCAATTCCGGCAATCATGATA
The DNA here is from genome assembly GCA_964394715.1 of uncultured Smithella sp. GTDB lineage: Bacteria > Desulfobacterota > Syntrophia > Syntrophales > Smithellaceae > UBA8904. The sequence goes on along the minus strand of CAYMYR010000042.1, from coordinate 17,886 downwards.
TTTCCGGCTGTTGGCTCGATAATGCCGCCCATCATGCGGATGGTTGTGGTTTTACCCGCACCGTTCGGCCCGATGAACCCATAAATTTCCCCGGAAGATACCGTTAAGCTCAAATTGTTGACAGCCAGTGTCGTTCCATAATCCTTGGTCAGTTTTCTGAGTTCAATCATTATCTTGTTGATATAACCTCCAGTTTTATTTTACCCATGACGCCCAGCAGATCCAGTTGCTGGCTTCCTTCGCCGCGCACCAGTCGTATATGTGTCACATCGGCCGGTATCTGGTTGAAAACAGCATCGGCGGTGACCCATTGTCCGACATAGGCAAGGTTCCATGCATGATAATAAAAACGGCCGTTGAGATAAACCAGCCCGGTTTCAATCTGGGCCGGTACTCCGGAGGCACGCAGCAGTGCTGCGGTTAAAACCGCATGTTCATTGCAATCGCCAATTCTGTTTTTTAAAACTTCCAGTGCGTTAGGTACGGACAACACCGGTTTTTTCTTGATATTTTGATAAACCCAGTCAACAATTTTACGCATTTTATCAGGAGGGGAATCACCAGTTGAAACAATTTTTTCCGCCGCGGCTTTTATTTGTCGATGGTCGCTCTGTACCAGGGGCGAAGGTTTCAGAAATTGCTGGAAAAAAGACGGCATTTTTTCATCGGGTGCGTTCTCTTTTGGAATGAGCTCCCGGGTGACGATCAGCAGATCTTGATGAAATTTTTGACGTCCGCCATTGAGCATCAGACCTGAGGGGTGAATGTTGCTGATTCTGATGGCTATTTCAGTTAAACTTGCCGGGTCCTCAAGAATCCGATTGGAGGGGATGGACGCGACCTGCGTAAAATCAACGGTGTTGTCCATGATAAATTCTTCCCGGGCCTTTTCGGCACTGACCTTTTCCATAGAGAGGCCGAGAATGCCGGATTCTTTTAATACTTCACCGTCCTTGGCCAGCCAGGCACAATTTTTGGCGCCCATGAAATCGGCGCAGAATTTCCTTGTCAGTACGCGTTTTCCCATGATCGGGATTATTTCATCCGCGTTACGGGTCACAGATATTTTACGGATGCCCAGGGTGGAAGGATCAAAAATGCTGAAAGAAGAGTTTTGATTCTTCTCAAGGCCTGCCCGGAATGCTGCTTCATAAATGTTGCCGCTTATGTGGGGAACATCTTTGATCTCAAGAATGATTTTTTCTTCCGCACCGGGAAGTCCGGTATATAAAATGAGCTTATCCTTGTTGATGAATCCACGGGCGTTGAAGCGAAACAAACTTGAGTTAAGTTGAAAATGAAACGAGGAGAAGGTCATGTCGGAATTAAGTTCCGTTTCTGTGGATATGTGAAGCGCCTGCGTAATACCCATCGTATTAATCTGCATGGTAATATTTTCAGTCGTTTGAAAGCGGCCATTTTCCAGCACATGAAATGTTCGGTGGATAACGCCGATTTTTTTCCTGTTTTGATAGATATTCATCCAGGATTCAGGTGGACGTGCAATTTCAATTTCAGGACTCATGGGGATGGTTGCGGGTTGATCCTTAAAATAACCCAGCCGAACGGCCAGCAGGACAAGAAAGAGCACTGTGACGGCAAGACCCCAGGTAATATTCCATTTAATTTTCGTCATGATTGCCTGTCTTTCCGAAATGAATAAAAATATCAACCATATTATATCGGCAGGATCCACACCGGTCAACCACCGTGTTTGAAAATATATGGGTAAAAACAAATTTCAAAACATCACTTGACAAATTGCAATTGGAGGTATATTAAAACAAATTCTTATTTTTAAGGCTCAATCACGGTGGATCCCTCATCTGGCAGAGACTCTTCCAAATGCGGGGTTTTTTTTATCATGAGACCTGGAGCCTTTAATAGAGACGATATTAAATTGTTTTTAAGAGAGGAATGTATCATGAAGTGCGACGATCAGAAAATCCGCAACATCGGAATCAGTGCGCATATCGATTCCGGGAAAACCACACTCAGCGAAAGAATCCTTTTTTACACAAAACGGATTCACGCCATCCATGACGTGAAGGGCAAAGATGGTGTGGGCGCGACCATGGATTCCATGGACCTGGAAAAGGAAAGAGGCATTACCATTGCCTCTGCCGCTACATATTGTGAATGGAAAGGACATGAAATCAACATTATTGATACCCCGGGCCATGTTGATTTCACCATCGAAGTAGAACGGTCCCTGAGGGTTTTGGATGGTGCCATTCTGGTTTTGTGTTCCGTTGGCGGTGTTCAGTCGCAGTCCATCACGGTCGATCATCAGATGAAGCGCTATAAAGTTCCCTGCATTGCGTTTATTAACAAGTGCGACCGCAGCGGTGCCAATCCGTTCCGCGTTATCGGCCAGCTCAAATCGAAACTGGGGCACAATGCCGTTGCCATGCAGATTCCTATGGGTCTTGAAACAGACCTGCAGGGGGTTGTTGATCTGGTGGCTATGAAAGCCATGTATTTTGAAGGTGATAACGGGGAAAACATTCGCGTGGAAGAAATTCCGCAGAATCTTCTTGAGGAAGCCAGGGCCAGAAGGGAAGAACTCATTGACGCCGCTTCCCTGTTTTCAGATGAACTGACGGAGGCTATCCTGGAGGAGAAGGAAATTCCCCCAGAAATGCTTTACACCGCGATTCGCAGGGGGACATTAAAGAGGGAACTGACCCCTGTCTATATGGGTTCAGCCTATAAAAACAAGGCAATTCAGCCTCTGCTGGATGGAGTGACTTTGCTTCTTCCCGCGCCGTCTGAAGTGGAAAACGTTGCTCTTGACATGAACAACAACGAAGAGCCTGTTGTGTTAAGCAGTGATTCGGAAAAACCGATCATTGCCCTTGCTTTCAAGCTGGAAGACGGTCAGTACGGCCAGTTAACGTACATCCGGGTTTATGAAGGCACTGTGGAAAAAGGATGCACCATCGTCAATGTGCGAAACGGCAAAAAAATAAAAGTCGGCCGGGTTGTGCGGATGCATGCTGATCAGATGGAGGATGTCGATCAGCTGCGAGCCGGTTATATTGGCGCACTTTTCGGCATTGAATGTTCATCGGGCGATACATTTGTTTCTCCCGGTATCAACATGACCATGACATCCATGTATGTGCCCAAACCGGTTATTTCTCTTGCTATTGTTCCGAAAGACAATAAATCTCAGATGGCCATGTCCAAGGCTTTGAACCGTTTTTCCAAGGAAGACCCGACGTTTAAAACGTATGTCGATCCCGAAACCAATGAAACCATCATTGAGGGCATGGGCGAGCTGCATCTGGACATCTACGTTGAAAGAATGAAACGTGAATACAGCGCGGAAGTCACCACAGGCAATCCCCGAGTGGCTTACCGCGAAACCATTACGCAACGGGCGGATTTTAACTATACACACAAGAAACAGACTGGCGGTTCCGGTCAGTTCGGACGGGTTGCCGGCTACATTGAGCCGATCAGCGATGCGGAATTTGTTTTTGAAAACGAAGTATTCGGCGGCGCCATCCCGACGCAATACATTGCAGCGTGTGAAAAGGGTTTCAGGCAGAGTATGGCCAAAGGGCCCAAACTCGAATTTCCGGTTACCGGTGTTAAGGTGGTGATCAACGACGGTGCATCGCATGCCGTGGATTCCTCCGATATGGCATTTCAGGCAGCCGCGCGCGGGGCATTCAAAGAAGCCTATCTGCGTGCCAAACCGGTTATTCACGAACCGATTATGAAGGTGGTTGTAGAGACTCCTACCGAATTCCAGGGTTCCGTGATGGGCCTTCTTAATCAGCGCCGCGGCATGATTATCGGTTCGCAGGATGAAGGGGTGATGTGCGTGATTGAATCGCAGGTACCACTTGCAGAAATGTTTGGTTTTTCGACCGTTCTGCGTTCATCCACGCAGGGCAAGGCACAGTTCACGATGGAGTTTGCTCTTTACCGCCAGGTACCGCAGTCGATTGCGGAAAAAATTGCCCTTGAAGTGGCACAGAACAAAAAGACAGCGGCGGCCTAAACAGGTCAAAGGCTAAAGGCAAAAGGATCAAGGTCAAGGTTAGAGTTCAAGGCGATTTGATGGTGTCTGGCAGAGCTTTAAGACGGGAAAACAATGTTATCCATTTAACGTATAAGGATGCAATCATGATTAAACAGGAAATCATACAGCGGAATCCGCTACTCAATCTTGGATTTGAGAACGACTATATTTTAAAAAGCGGTGATTTTGGTGCAGTATTAGCCCACGCAGGCGTTGGTAAAACCGCCTTGCTTGTCCAGATGGCTCTGCATGCCATGATGCACGAACAGCCCGTTTTGCATGTGAGTCTGAATGATGCCGTAAGTAAGGTAGATGTCTGGTATCGTGAATTGTTCAATGATATGGCATCCAAATATGATTCTTCCGAAGTAACGGAATATTGGGAAAATATTCTTAATTACCGTTTCATTATGACGTTTCGGGTGGAGGGCTTCAGTGTTCCGAAACTGGAAGAGCGTCTGACCGACCTGATGCAGCAGAATATTTTCAAGCCCTACGTGATCATCCTGGACGGATTGAAATTTGATGAATCGGGGCGCGGTCTTCTGGTAGAGTTGAAGGAACTGGCTAAAAAATATTCCATGCGTATCTGGTTTACCATTCATACGCATCGCCACGAACCGCCTACGGATGACGGACTACCGCTTTCTTTCCGGCACGTGGAAGACCTGTTTGATGTTCTGGTGCAGTTAGTTGCAGAAGGGCCGGAAGTTTATATCAAGGTTCTCAAGGGGCGGTCTTCCGAAGCAAAGCAGGATGTCCTGCTTTTAGATCCGGCAACTATGCTTATTAAAGTATAAAATGGCAGAGCTGTTTTGCCAATGACATTTTCTCATCGAAGTTGAAACCGGGGGTCGACATGCCGTTTAACCGACTGCGAAATGAGAAAAGCCCTTACCTGTTGCAACATGCTCAAAATCCGGTGGACTGGTATCCCTGGGGGGAAGAGGCCTTTGAAAAGGCACAAAAGGAAGATAAGCCCGTATTCCTGTCCATCGGCTATTCTACCTGCCACTGGTGTCACGTTATGGAACGTGAATCCTTTGAGAACCCGGAAATCGCCGGTCTTCTGAACGACACATTTGTAAACATTAAAGTGGATCGAGAGGAGCGACCTGAAATTGATGCCGTTTATATGAAGGTTTGCCAGATCATGACGCATCAGGGCGGTTGGCCCCTGACCATCATGATGACTCCGGATAAAAAACCTTTCTTTGCCGCAACCTACCTTCCTGATGTGAAAAAATATGGCCGTGTCGGGCTCCGGGAGATGATCCCTGCAGTCCAGAAACTATGGCAGGAGAAACGCGCCGATCTTCTGTCCGATACATCGGAAATTACCAGGGTGCTGAATATGTTGCCGACCACCGGCTCACAGGCTCCTGGCGAACAAACCCTTCACCGGGCGTATCAGTCATTATTGAACAGCTTCGACAGGACGTACGGCGGATTCGGCTCCGCTCCCAAGTTTCCCTCACCTCACAATTTCTTTTTTTTATTGCGATACTGGAACCGGACCGGGTCCGAGCAGGCTTTGCGTATTGTGGAATACACCCTGCAAAATATGCGTCGAGGCGGAATTTATGATCAGATCGGTTTTGGTTTTCATCGCTACTCGACAGACGAACGATGGATCCTTCCTCATTTTGAAAAGATGCTCTACGATCAGGCCCTTATAGCACTTGTTTATATTGAACTGTACCAGGTGACAGGGAAAAAAGAATACGAAATCACGGCACGTGAAATATTTGCTTACGTGCTGCGTGACCTGACGGATGACAGGGGCGGTTTTTATTGTGCCGAAGACGCGGACAGCGAAGGCATGGAAGGAAAATTTTACTTGTGGACGCCTGAGGAAGTGCAAAGCATTCTTACAAAAGACGAAGCGGCCCTGTTTTTGTCCGAATACAGGCATGAGGATGACCATTCTGTGCAGGGGATGCAGGAGTTCCCGGAAGGCCAATTTATTCCGCATCTGAAAAGAACGTCTGATGTCGATGAGAAAAGTATCACAACGGACCACTCCGGCAAAATGGAGAGTATTCGAAAAAAGCTTTTCACCCAGAGAAAGAAACGGATTCATCCGCATAAAGACGACAAGATTCTGACGGACTGGAACGGACTGATGATTGCCTCTCTGGCGCGAGGCGCGCAGGTTTTTGATGAACCGGAATATACTCAGGCCGCTCTCCGTGCAATGGAATTTATCACAAGGACTATGCAAACCAAAGAGGGCCGGCTGCTGCACCGTTACCGTGAAGGGCAGGCCGCAATAGCCGGAAATTTAGATGATTATTCTTTTTTGATCTGGGCGCTTCTGGAACTTTACGAGGCAACGTTTGATGCCCGTCATTTGATGAAAGCGCTTGAATATCAGTCTCACCTGTTTTCCCGTTTCCGCGATGAACATGGCGGCGGGTTCTTTTTTACACCCGATGATGCGGAAACTCCCCTGATGCGCCCGAAAGAACTTTATGACGGAGCCATTCCTTCGGGAAACTCTATTGCCTATCTGAATGTCCTGCGCCTATCCAGAATAACCGGGAATGCCAGACTAGAAGAAAAAGCGGCGGAAATTTACGGGACTTATTGTCCCCCGGTGGATGAGATGCCCTCCGCTTTCACCCAGTTTTTGTGCGGACTGGACTTTGCTCTCGGGCCATCCAGTGAAGTGATTATTTCAGGAGATATGAACAGGGAGGACACCAGAGAGATGCTTGGTACGCTAAGAAGAAGTTTTGTACCAAACAAGATCGTGGTATTTTTGCCCGAAGGTATGTCACGGCAGGCCATTGACACGCTCGCGCCTTATGTAAAATCCTACTCATGCGTTAACGGCAAAGCGACAGCGCGCGTCTGTTCAAACTTCAGATGTTCTCTCGCGACGAATGATCCCGGGGAGATGATGACCCTGCTGAAAGGTAATGGATGATTACTTGCCGAGGCAGTCGGATTTCCCTTTCCCCTGGCCTTCGGTGGTTTCCTTTTTCAGGATTCCATCATCAAAGGTAAGAGCATAGATAAAATCATTTTCGCCGCAGTTGTAATGCCAGACTTCCACTTTGTTACCGCATTTCTTCGAGTTGATCTTTCTTCCTTTTACATCGGTTCGGATGGTTGTTTGAGGATCTTCACAGACTTTTTCCTTTGAAGTCGGTTTACCACAGGTGACCAGGACCTGCATTTTTGTGTCGCCGCTTGTGACAAGTCCGTTTCCGCAGCGGAAGGCAGCGGCGTCAGAGCAGAAGAAAAATATCATGACGCAACTGATGAATATCATTTTGAGCGTATTCAAAATTCATCCTTTCTTTTTGGAGTCGTTTATCAACACAAGATATTCATACTTGTAGAGATCATGCACAAACTGCTGGATAATTTCCTGCTCGTCATTGAGCGGGGTCGGCGATTGAAGGGAGGCTTTCAACCTGTCGTTGAAGTCAAGCGGAAAGAGGTCGATATATTGACCCCGGATAACACGATAACGGAAGGAACGCGCTATTTTCTGGAGATGGGAAAATTTCATGGTGAATTCGTCGTGCCCCTTAAGGGTTATTCTTTCGGGTATCCCCCGCGCTGTGAACTGATGCTGAGGAAAATGAGCATTGTTCATCGACGCTTCACAGCTGTGTTCACTGAGATAAATATAGGGAATGTCCGCTCCGCATAATTTTTCCACAACCTCCATCGCTCCGATGTTGATACTTTCTTTCGGGGCAAATTCAAGATCAAATTCTTCCACGTAATCTGTCATCCGCTTTATGGAGCGAATTGTTTCAGGGTCATTTTGCTTCGGTTGGCTTTCGTCGTAAACGAGTGTCGGAAAATCACCAAGAATTTCATTCAGGATGATAAAATCAAAAGATCGAAGATCGGACAGGGATATCTTCAGAAAATCCATTTCACGGAAATTCACGGGGAATCCGCTGAGGGTTTCCTTTTGTTTTTGAAGCAGGAAAGGGGAAATGTCCAGCATGGTTGCCTGGAGATGAGGGGCCAGAGACAGAAAATCACGCATCAGATTACCCATGCCCCCGCCGACTTCCAGAACATTTTTCAGGCGGTCAAAAGGGATGATTTTTCCCAGGGAATGGAAAAGCTGTGTTCCAAACGACTCCCTGTTTTTCAATACCCTGCGGCAGGGACTGTCTTCCGGATGAAGTGCGTTGCAGAGGGTCAATTCCCAGCCCAGAGTGTTCAGGGTACGGATGTGGTAATCATTCGTTGTATTTAGAATATAGGCCATATGCAAAAAAAATCACTTTTTATGAAAATTCAGATGTTTGGTCTTTTAGTTCAGGACGGCGAAAAAATCAATCATGAATATTGATGTCTGCTTTCAATTTATCCCGGGAAAGCGCTTTTGCAGTTCCGGGATCAATTTTGTCCTGATTGTTTCGGAATCTGCAAACTTTTTCGTATAGGTGCTTGAAAATCGTAGAAGACACGTGGGTGTCTGATTGATTTCAAACTGTTTGATCATCTTCGACCATTCTTTGTAGACGGGTTTCGGATCTATTGTTTTCAATGCAATGTTCTTGGATGATAAAGCGGCGGATAGAACCGTTTCCTGGTAAATTCTGTTTTGCGAGGCATGTGAAAAAAGCTCATGCCTTGCTTTCACAGCGTTTTGATGATCTCTGCCGGCCCCGACGGCATAAAGAAAATACTTTGAGTAAAGCGCGGAGTATTTGTGCCCCGGGAAATCAACGAAGGTGATTTTCATGCCGCCCCTGTTCAGGAGCCTTTCAATTTCCGGTCCCAGGTCTTTCTCTGCAGACTGGCACGGGTGACAAAAGTAGTCTGTGAAGACAATCAGTTCCCATGCACCTTTTCCATAAGAGGGGTAAAACGTTTTTTCGCCGGCATAAGCGGGTGTTGACGATCCCGAAAAAGACAGGCAGACAAAGATATAGCCGGCGAACATCATGAACAGCATGGGCAAATATTGATTTTTGAGAAACGGTATTCTCGCGTCTCCGAAAACATAGAGCATTTTCTGGTACCATTTGTTTCTCATGCTGGATCTTTCATAGTTGGTGATATACATCAGTAAAACCATGACTCCGAAAGACAGGCAATAAGGGCAGAAAATATCTTCCCTGAACTGAAAGGAAACCAGAAAAACCTCGACGCCGATGCCGGCCGAGACAAGCATGCGGATCAAATCGGCCTGCCTGAAAAGAGCCAGGAGGATGATGAGACCCATATAACCCACACCGATATATTTGAGATCAATGCCGAAGATGTCACCCTGGAGGTACGAGCAGGCGGTTTTGCACGATGCGTAATAAATCATGATGACGATTCCGATCAATGCCAGTAAAACCGTCCAGATCAGGCGGTGTTGAAAAAATAAACTGTAAAGACGCATCTGTAATATTATTCCCCGTAAAAATTCATTATTAAATTATTATAAATACAGGTCATTCCGATGTCAATATAATCTTGAATGAGCTTGCAGGATCATAACAGACTTGACAGGGATTGCACGATTCTCCATAGTTGTAAAATGAAGGAGGGAGAATAGGATTTATTTCATCCCTCGACAGCTTGTGCGAGGTGGTTTATGGGGGCGGGAACCAAAATGTCACAATATCTAGAGAAGTTAATCGACCTCCTGCGCAAGGACCATCCTGATCTTTCCGGCTGGACGATCATCTGTGCAAGCGACAGGGCCGTTGACCCGCTGCAGAATCTGATCCACAGGGAGATGGGAGGAATCCTTCCGAAAATTGAAGGCTTTCGTTCCTATGTTACCGGTAGAATCAGCCGGCTCACGAAGCTGAAACCTGTGTCCGCTGATGAGGTACTTCTCTACTTTATCCAGTTCATTGCACAAAGATTTCCCGACGAAGTAGATCCGGCATCTCGTGCCGCGGGCCTTTTCCCTCTTATTGCAAAACTTTCAGAATACAACATTGGAAGAGACACGATTCGGGGATCGGAACGTTTTACCGAGGTTGAGTGGGAGAGACTTGAGGAATATCTTGATGCGGCCCAGGGTTTTCGCGAATGGCTTTCCAGGATCAATTTCTTTGTGACGGAACTTGAAATGTCGCGTCTTGATGAAATGGTTCCATCAGAAAAAGAAATATTTGTCGGATTTCCCGAGATAACGCCGGTGGCGGAACGGTTTTACAGAAAGATCGGAAAAGAAAGGTTATGGATTGACCGTCCACTTTACGGTCTTGGGCTGGAAGGAAAGGAAAAACTTCCTTTTGACTCAGCGAAGAACCTTGTCCTGTCTTTTGGCGGTGAGGTCGAGCCTGCACATGGTGCATCCATCGAGTTGGTCAGGCTCAACGGTCTTCATGCCACCGTCGATCTGGTGACGGTGGAGGTTTCCAATTTTCTTAAAGAAAGGTCTGAAGAAGATCAGATGATGATCTATCTGCTGGATGAGTCACTGACGACGATGCTCTGGAACCGATCGCTCCGTTTGTATGGAAATGCTGTCAACCTTGCTGTATGGCTGCCGTTTTCTACAACTGCTGCAGCCAGAAGGCTTCTGAAGGAAATAGAAAATGCGGGAAAGGCAGACCGGATACCCGATTTTAAGTCATTTGCAACCGCCTGCGCAATGGAATTGTCCAAAAACAGGGATCAGTATGTCCGCGAAGAGTGTGAGGCCCTTGAGACAGCCATTTCCGTTTCTACATTTCTTGACGACTGGAAGGAGCGGCTTGGGCGTCATCTGACCGATGCTGCAAAAATGTTGATAGAATCGAAAAAATTCCGCCTGACGGGGAGCCGGTCGGCGCCTGTGCAGGTTGTCGGATTCGGCCACGTATCAGGTGAGAAGTTCAGCAGGGGATTAATCCTTCCTCTGGACAGCGGAATCATGCCGAGCCGGCCCTTCGAAGGGCCTTTCATCAACCCGGTGCATGTACCATGGATGCGGAAAAGCGTATTTGAATATGAAGATCTTATTTTCAGGCAGATTTTGTCGAGGGGCTTCCGGATAAAAATTGCGGCGGTGGAAGACCAAATACGGGAAAGAACGCCGAGCTTTTACATGACTTTTCTTGCTCAGGAATTCGGGATACCAGTCAGGCGAATGGAATTCAGGGCATCTTTGCCGGTGGCGAAGGACAAAAAACGCCCCGTAGTATCCATCGATGATGCCTTGAGGGACAGGCTGCGCAAATTTACGTATTCCTTTTCAAGTCTTTCAAAGATCCTTGCCTGCCCCTTTTTGTTTTACCAACAAGACATACTCGGGATCAATCCTCCAGCCTTTATGAATGACGATGAGAAAATAAATATGCGGATGGGAATTTTTGTCCATCAATTCCTTCAAAAACTTTCAACGGAAAGAAAGGATCTGATTAATGATTGGGAGAAGCTTTTTGATGAACTGTGGGAAAGCGATGAAAATAGCCAAACAAGGGAGATTGACGGAATAAATATCTACAGGCTTGACGCGAAGATCCATTTAAAAGGAATCTACCAGGATGAGCTGGATTCGGGAGAGAGGATTATTTTTGCCGACAATACCTTATCATGCGAGGAAAAGTTCAACGGGTTGATTGGAGGGGGATATCAGATTACCGGCAGATCTGACCGGCTGGCCCAAGTATCAGGTCGTACCGACGTTATCGATTTTAAATACTCCAAAAAGAAAAGCGATTTTAACATTTCGTCAAAAACAAACGTTGTGGAGAAATTAAAAGATAAGGGCATTCTGCATCCCGTAGCCCAGTTAATGATCTATCGCCATTTTATCGGAAAAGTGGATCGCGCCTTTTTTTATTTTCTGAAAGAATCATCCAAAGACCGTATTCTGGTGCTTCCGGAGGATCTGATTGACATGACGGATGAACTGATGTCTGCCATCCGAGACCGGCTCGATAAAATCATCAGCGGAAGTGAACTTGAGCCTGATTATGACTCTCCGAAGTGTGAATACTGCCTTTTTCAGGCACTGTGCGGAAGGGATGTCTATTATAAAACTTCCAGGAGGGGTGCCTGATGCAGAGTATTCTTCTGAAAGCTTCAGCAGGTTCGGGAAAAACCACAAGGCTTACCGATGAAGTGTTTCATCGATTGTCCGTCAGGGGGAAATTCATATACGCTCTGACATTCACCCGCGCCGCCACAACAGAAATGCGTTCCCGCATCATGAACAAGATCGCATCCGAAAAAGACATGCATCAGATGGAAAAGCTGAATCTCATCATGGAAGCCGGACGAGTCGGATATTCGACGATGGATTCTTTTTTTTACAGGCTTTTTGCCACATCGGGTTTTGCGCCAAAAATGGTGGATGAGCGGGAACAAATGGTTTTATCCGGTGAAATAGAAAGCCTTTTTTGCGACAGTCTGATGCGTCGCGGCATGGGGGATCAACTGATCATTGCTGCACGCATATTGAGAACGGACCCGGACAATCTATGGAAGCCTCTTGCGGATGATCAGATTGTCGAACGCTGCCTCGCGGATGCGGACAGGATTGAAGACCTTGGTGTCCTGATGAAAGAGAACGGCGTCCTGAGGAATGAACTCGATGCTCTTCGCAATAAGGCCGATAAATTGTCTGCAATGATGACGCCCCGCGTCAACAGCTGGGTCATTGATGCCCTCCATGATTACGAAAGCTTTGTTTCCAAAACAGTTGCAAAATATGCTGATCTGGGAAGTTACACAAGCCTGGGTAAGAAGATTGCGTGGGAGGAAAGCCCCTATGCTGATCTTAATGAGATTTTCAAAAAATACCGCAGGATCGCTGAAAAGCTGTCTCTGAACAAGGCCCTTCTCCGGGAGCTGGCCGTTGCATTTCTCTGCGAAATTTATCTTGATGCAGCCCGGACGGTTAAGCATGAAAAAGGGGTAATATTTTTTTCCGATGTGCGGAAAACTCTTCTGGCCCTTGATGGAATAGCATCCAATGACAGACCGCGACTTATGAGTAACTATTTTTCTCTTGGGCTCGACAGAACCGAGCATCTGCTGATTGATGAATTCCAGGACACCTCCGAAGGAGATATCCAAATCCTCTTTCCCCTGATTCAAGAGATCCTGTCCGGTCCCGGCGAGCGCGGTGAAAGATCATTCTTCGCCGTGGGTGACTGGAAACAGATGATCTACGGATGGCGGGGTGCAAACCGCGAAGCCCTGGAAGAGGCACTTTCAACGTATATCGAATACAATGTCATCCGGGAAAATTCTCTGGAATTCAATTACAGAAGCACTCCCCTTCTGATATCCTTCTTCAATAAACTTGTGGAAAATATTTTCGCGGGAAAAGAGAAAACGGAAACACAGAAACCTCCGGATGAACCCAGCCGTTTTGAAGGCGTTACAGAAGTGGAGCTTGTTCATCTTGCAAAAAACGGTCCTTCCGAAGCCCCTTATTATCCTGCGATCGTCAAGGTTCTGAAGCAGAAGAAATCGGAGTATGGATGTCAGTGGGGTGACATGGCGGTGCTTGCCCCTACCAACAATTATGTCCAGAGAATCACTTCTGAACTTGTCAGGGAAGGTATCGGTGTGTCAGAGGTCAGGGGCAGGCAGCTTCTTTCAAACGAAGAAGGCGTCGCCGTCATGCTTTTTATAGCGGGTGTTCTTTCAAAGGAAGGCAATCATCTGTTTTTTAAAAACGCGGCAAAGTCGCCTGTATGGCATGAGATATTCGGCCAGGTAGAGAGTGTTCGGGACGAATTCACCGGAAAATTCCCGAGACCGTTCGGAAATATGGCTGTCAGTTGCGCTATCGAGATTTTACGCGGGAAAATCTCCGCAAACATCCTCGACATCTGGCAGGATGAGGCGCAATCCTTCTTCAGTGAAGGTGGATCTGACGTAGATGATTTTCTCTTAAAAATGTTCAACATACGGTTTCATGTGAAGATACCCGAAGCCGAGAAAAGGGATAATATCAAAGTGGATACCATCCACGGGACCAAGGGACTTCAGTTTAAGCACGTCTTTATCTTCTGGAACGAGGATGAAAAAGAGCCTGCATTCTATCTGCCTTCCGAAAAATGTCATGTTGAATTTACTAAGAATGAGCTTAATTTCTGGGCTGCAAGCGGATCGGTCATTTCAAGAGAAATCATTGAAAAACATGAGTTGAATCTGGCGCGAATTCGGCGCGAGAGAGCAAATGTTTTCTATGTTGCCGCGACAAGGGCGATACAGACACTTACGGTTTTTCTACCGGAAAGGAAAGAAGGGAACTGCAAAGATGTTCATCAGGCACTGCTAAATACGTTTTCTCAATTTGCGCCTGAAGGCTTTAAAAGGGATACTTGTCGTCTGTCCGACTCTCCCAAAAATGTTGAAAATGTGATCCTGTTGAACATACCGGAAAAATCCAGTGACGAACCTGAAATGTATGGCGAAATTGATCCGGCGCTGCTATCCGCTTCAATCAGGGCAGGTATTATGCGAGGGGAGAGACTGCACCGCTGGCTTGCAAAGGTTATTGGTAAATCAGATCTGCCCGTAGCCGGAGAGTTGAACGACGAGGAATATAATGTTGTGCTGCGCTTTCTCAAAAGGAAGGATGTCGCGGATGTGATGTTCAGACCCGGCCATCTCTACATTGAGCAGCAAATATCGGATAAGAATAATTTTGGCGTCGTGGACAGAATGGTTGTCTCCGATGATCTGATTACCATCGTGGATTATAAATCAGGTTCCATGAGGGGACTGAAGCAAAAATACGATGAACAATTGAAACGCTATACAAAGATCATGCAGACGATCTACCCGTCACGGAAGGTTGAATATTATATCCTGTCCATAGATAATTAACAAAAAAAGGGATTGGATTAAAAATATTTTTCGATTTCAGCAAATGAAACAGAACCGTAGAACAAATCGCAATCCGGCAATCCGAATGGAAGGATGCCGGCAGCACCCGATCAAAGATGGCCAGGAATTATCCAATCATATTCATTAGTTGTCATGATTCACAGCCTGTCCGGTTTTCTTCCAGGTAGTTCCGATAAATCTTGACAATGATTGGGCAATCTATTACACACAGCAGATATATTAAGATGATTGCAGATGTGCCGGTAAACCATCGGTAACGCGGCAGGTGTTTTCAATAAAGGGGGGAGCGATCATGATCGGTGTGCTAATAACAACTCACGGGAATCTGGGAAATGAATTAATCAGGGCGGCGGAGATGATTAAAGGCACGCTAAAGGACGTGATGCATGTTTGTGTCGAGCAGTCCAAAAGCGTCGAAGAATTAAAGAAAGAAATACAGAGCGCCATTAAAAAACTGGATAAAGGAAAGGGCGTGCTGATTTTAACAGATCTTTTTGGCGGGACACCGTCCAATATATCCCTTTCTTTCATGAAAGAAGGGAAGGTTGAAGTTGTTACGGGAGTTAATTTGCCGATGCTGTTGAAGTTATCCGATGCAAAGGAAGGGATGGCATTAAATGAATTCGCCTGTTTCATTAAGGATTACGGTAAAAAGAATATTTCTCTGGCCAGTGAAATATTGAATAAAAAGGCAATCGGGTGATCCATTGGCGGAATCTTATGACATGGCTCTTGTGAGAGTGGACAACAGGCTTGTTCACGGGCAGATTTTGGAAGCCTGGGTGCCTTTTATTGAAGCAAAATGCATCATGGTCGTTGATGACAATTCCGCCAGCGATTTCTTCTGCGAGACGGTTATCCGGATGGCCGTGCCCAGCGATATCGAAGTCAATATCTGTTCTGTAGAGGATTTTGCCGCCAATTATGTTTTTTCGCAGGGCAGTGGCAAAAAGACTATTGTTTTGCTCAGTAAGATTGCAGATGCTCTGAAGATTTACAAGAACGGTTTTCATTTTAAAAAGCTCAATATCGGGAATATCCACCATGAAGATTATAAAGTATGCTGCGCCCCCTCTGTGTTTTTATGTGAACCGGAAATCCAGGACATATTCAAACTTCTGCAGGACGAGGGTGTTCATGTTGAGTTGAAGAGGGTTCCCAGAGAAAAAGCTGTGGATATCAAAGACGCACTGAAGGAGTTCTGCGCCGTAAAACCATAAACATGCTGGTAAAGAAATGGTTTTCAAAGTAATCCTCATATCATTTGTAGGCAGTCTGCTTTGTCTTGACCGTGTTTTCATGCAGACAATGGTGTGCCGGCCGGTCATTATCGCTCCCGTCATCGGTTTCATTCTGGGCAATCCTTATGCGGGACTGATCATCGGGGCGATGCTCGAATTATTCTGGATGGAACGTATTCCCATAGGCATTTATATTCCTCCCAACGATTCCATCGTCGCCGTTCTGGCCGCTTCAACAGCAATCCTTGCCGGTCAGGCACTTGGGTCCGTAACAAAAGAGCTGACGGCATTGTCGATTCTGCTTGCAGTTCCTTTCGGAATTATCGTCAAAAGAATGGATGTAAAGATTGTCGAGTCCAATAACCTTCTTTCCGATCAGGCCCTGGAGGCGGCCAAAAAGCTCGATATACGCGCTATTGAAAAAAAGATATACCTGGGCATGGCCAAGTTATTCGCGTTTTATATCCTTGTGCTTGTCGCGCTGCAATTTACTTTGATTTATCTGTTGATCATCATCTTTCCGGGGTTGCCTTCAGAAATCAAGTCCATGCTGTTGATGACATACTATTTCCTTCCTCTGCTGGGCATTGCCGTGGCGATCAACACCATCAAGCTGCGCGGCGCAATCCCTGTTTTCTGCGGGATTTTTTTAGTGGTTGCCGTCGCTTTGGAATTTTTTCATGTCATCTGAAGATACGCAAAATCAAATCAGTGTCGATCTGATGAAAAAAGAGGATTTGCCGGAAATTCTGGCCATTGAACGCGTATCATTTCCCACACCTTGGACAGAAGGCATGTTTCTGGACGAACTGAGGACAGAACATGCCCAGTGTCTGGTTGTAAAAATCGAGCTCAACGGAAAAGCAATGATTGCTGCCTACATAATATTCTGGTTTGTCGCCGATGAAGTTCATTTGCACAATCTTGCTGTAAAATCTGAATTCCGCAGGCAGGGCCTTGCATACAATCTGATGAGCCTGATGAGGGGAATTGCCGCGCAGGTGGGGATCAATCGACAGACTCTGGAGGTCCGGGAATCGAATCGGGGCGCAATAAATCTTTACCGGAAATGCGGTTTTGTAGTAAAAGGAAAAAGAGTTCAATACTACACTGATACCCATGAGGATGCCCTGGTGATGTGGGCTGAAAAACAACAGGAAGAAAAGAATGTCTAAAGATATTTACATTGGGGAAGTTTCCCGCAATGAGGAGATCCGGAAAGATTTTTTCCTGATGAAGGTGACGCTGCCTTATGGTTTTGTTGAACCCATGCCCGGGCAGTTTGTCATGATCCGCATCGCCGGTTTAAACGATCCCTTTCTTTCCCGTCCTATCAGCATTTATTCTTTTGTGCGCGGCCGGACGAACTGCGCAATTGAACTCCTCTTCCGGGTGGTGGGTAAGGGAACAAGGATCCTGGCAGGATTGATCAAAGGGTCGCTTGTTGAAGTAAACGGTCCGCTGGGAGGAGGCCATTTTGCAACCCCAACGACCGGAAATATTATATTCATTGCGGGCGGCATCGGCATCGCACCGTTGTCATTGTTAGCTCAGAATCTTTGCAGGAAAGTTTGCCGAAGTTCTGACTCCATGACCTTTTATCTGGGTGCGCAGTCAGCGGACGCGCTTATAGGGTTCAACCGTCTTCACCAGTACTGCGGCAGAGTTATTGCCTGCACGGATGACGGTTCAGCGGGAATGAAAACTTTGGTGACGAAGGCGTTCCAGAAGGACCTCAGGAAATATGACCCGGCCGATACCTCAATTTATGCCTGCGGTCCCCGACCGATGATTCGGGCACTGTCCGGCATACTTGATCCGGAATATTTC
>CAYMYR010000041.1:11945-24581 GCA_964394715.1 uncultured Smithella sp. | reverse complement strand
TTAGATTTATTCAAAACGCTTTTAGGCAAGCGAAAAGGATATTTGGGCAACAGGCCGTTAAGGAGTCATCCTGATTATCGCACAGGTTCAATCCTATGGAAGCACTGAACCTGTGCGATGGATGCGTTATTTACCTTTAAAATCGGCGGGTCTTCTTTCCAGGAAGGAAATCATGGCCTCTTTCAGATCATCGGACATCAGCAATGCCGCGTTTTTCTGGACCGCCAGCGCCATCCCTTCATAGACATTGACATAACGGCTGAAATTGAGAACTTCCTTGGTATATTTAATGCCCAGCGGCGCATTGGCCGCAATCTGCGCCGCCAGTTTCTGAGCAGCCTCCATGAGCTGTGCCTGATCGGCATATACATGACTGACCAGACCCATCTTTTCCACATCGCGCGCGGAGTAGTTGGCTGCTGTGTAAGCCATCTCACGGGCGAAGCCCTGTCCGACAATCATCGGCAGACGCTGGAGAACGCCCATGTCGGCAACCAGTCCGATGTTCGCTTCTTTAAGGCAGAAAATCGCGTCTTCCGTGCAGAGACGAATATCGCAGGCGGAGATCATGTCAAGCCCGCCCCCGATGCATTTACCGTGAACAGCCGCAATCACCGGTTTGGGACATTCTTCAATAAAGTTGCAGCAGTCAAACAGCGGCTGGGACTTTCTGATTACGTCAAGGACAACCTTTATCTTATCGCTTGCACCGGAGGCTGCTTCTTTCAGATCCAGTCCGGCGCAGAAAATTCGTGCCTTGCTGCAGAAAATGATTGCGCGAACATCGTCATTTGCACCCAGTTCGCGAAAGCAGCCGGCGATTTCCGAAGCAAACTCAAGACTAAGAGCGTTGAGGGCTTCCACCCGTGCCATCGCGACCGTGGCCACATGGTTTTCGATTTTCAGATCAATGTATTTGTATGTCATATATCCTCCTTTAACGGATTATTTCAGTTTGACGGGCGACAAAATACGATAAACGACAAGATTTGTCTACGGTATTTCGCAGCCGGCTTGAAGGGTTTTTAATGATTGCTTTTTCGTTTCAAATACTTTTCCAGGCGGTTTAAACCTTCTTTGATATTCTCGAGGGATGTGGCGTACGAGAAGCGCAGGAATCCTTCCCCTCCGCTTCCGAAATCAATGCCGGGGGTTACTCCGACTTTGGCCTCCTCAGTGATCCGGAAAGCTTCTTTGTAGGAATCGGTGAAAAATTTGCGGCCGTCGGCAAATACATAAAACGCGCCGGTGGGCTCAACATGGATCGTGAAACCCATGTCCCTGAGCCGGTCGAGCATGTAGCGGCGTCTTTCATCATAGGTTTTCACCATTCGGGCAACATCTTTACGGGACCGGGTCAGTGCGGCAATTCCCGCCCACTGAATAAAGGAGTTGGCCGAGATCATAAAATTCTGATGGATGCGCTGCATGACCGCCGCGAATTTTTTTGGAAAAATCAGGTATCCCAGCCGCCATCCGGTCATGGCGTATAGTTTGGAAAAGCCGTTAATTACAAAAGCCTTGTCCGTATATTCCAGAATCGAATGCGCCCGGTCCTGATAGACCAGCCCGTGATAGATTTCATCGGAGATAATGTACTGTCCGTCGAATCCGGCGATGTCTTTCAACTGGTCCGGGGTCATCACAATGCCGGTCGGATTGCAGGGAGAATTAATGATAATGCCTTTCGTCCGCCGCGTCAGTTTCTTTTGTATATCTTTGTGGCGGTATTGAAATCCCTCTTCCGGGTATGTTTGAATCTCTTTGATTTTCGCGCCGGCGGCAAGAATGAAATTCTGGTAACAGGGGTAACGGGGGTTGGAAACAATCACTTCATCCCCGTGATCGATCATGGCCAGCATGGCAAAAAGCAGTACAGGGGATGTTCCGGTTGAGATCATTACCTGCTGCGGAGAAATCGTCACGCCATATTCCTTCAAATAGTGATCGCAGACGGCCTGACGAAGTTCAAGAAGCCCAAGGGCGTGCGTGTAACGGGTTTTATCGCTTTGCAGCGCTGCGATGGCTGTATCCGTAATGACTTTGGGCGTGGGAAAATCCGGCTCGCCGACTTCCAGATGGATCACATGTTCGCCTTTGCGTTCCAGCTCCTCGGCTTTGGCCATGACATCCATGACAATAAAGGACGTAAATCCAGACGCTCGTTTTGAAATCATGGAGACCCCTTTGGAAAATTCAGCAGTGAAAAGATTTCTGCTGTTTCGCCATCTTCTATGGTGATTTGGAGAATTTTTCAACTTCTTTTAGAAGATGGGGGAACATGTTGCCGGCGCGGCGAAAATCCGGAGGATGGTAGACGGGGTTCCTGCGGGGTTTATCCTCCCGATGACGATGATTCATCGGGAGGATTTAATTCATTATTTCTTTTTTTCCTTGATGCCGGCAATATTCCTGGCTAAATCCTTTTTTTGCTCCAGGTTGCCCTGGCGGGCAATCATAATTCTCTGGGCCTGGGGTGAACCCGCGCCGTGCATGGATTCGGTTCGGTACCCGACCGCAGCAGTTCCCAGTGTCAGATTTTCCACCAGTCGCATGACGCGTGCCCGATCTTCGCAGGATACGTTGGCTGTGCCCTTTAAATATTTTTCCAGGACCTTGCCGATCTCGGGATTTTTAAAATCCTTTTCGGAGGCCATGGTGACCATCATGCCGCCGGCAATGTCTTCGGCCAGGCGCGCAATTTCGTAGGGAAAACGCGTAACGTTTTGCTTGCAGACATTGGCCAGCAAAAGATCGATCAGGTAGGTGCCGGAGGCCGTTTTGTGGCCCTGTGCAGAGCAGGCGATTCCGCAGGAAAACAGGGTTTCGTTAAGATGGGTCATTTCAATGAGCTTGTCCTTGACATGGGACGCTTTTGCCGCTCCGTTGTAGTCGGCGGCAAGCGCTGCTGCTCCAATCAGCACATCGCCCACACCGACCTTGCAGCCGCCGTAGCTCTGGCGGTGATAACCGGCAAAGCGTTCTACGAGCATGCCGCTGAATTCGTACTCTCCGCACATTAAAACGTTTTCCCAGGGGATGAATACATTGTCGAAAACCATCAGGGCTTCATGACCGCCAAACTGTGCGTTGCCCACGTCAATGGTGCCGCCTTCCATTTTTCGTGTATCGCAGGACTGGCGCCCGTAAATGTAATAAACGCCTTTCTCATCCGCGGGGCAGACAAATGATACGGCGTAATCCGCGTCATCCTTGCCCATGGCAATGGTCGGCATGACCAGAATCCAGTGTGAATTGACGGCACCGGTCTGGTGGGCTTTTGCCCCGCGAACCACAATGCCCTGATCGTTTTTCTCGACGACGTGCACATACATGTCCGGGTCGGCCTGTTGGTGCGGCGCCAGACTCCGGTCGCCTTTGACGTCGGTCATGGCTCCGTCAACGACAAGGTCTTCGTCCTGTACCATTTTCAAAAATTTAATAAACCGTTCATGGTATTTTGTTCCAAGTTTCTGATCCATTTCAAAAGTGGTACTGTCTACCGCGTTCATGGCATCCATGCCAACACATCGCTGAAAACAGGCTGCTGTCTTCTGTCCCAGAAGACGCTGCATCTTGACTTTTTTTACCAGATCTTCGGGACTCTGATGCAGATGTGTGAAGCGGTTGATTTTATTTCCCGTCAGATGGGATTTGACCGTCATCAGATCCTCGTGTTCCGGCTTTTGTGCAAGCTCATACGTCATTTTCACAGCATTCATTGACGGACGGATAATGGGGTGGTCCACCCAGTTTTTCACGAGTTCCCCCATGAGATAAATTTTAAAATTCATTTTTCGCAGGCTGTCTTCGTATTGTTCGGGTGTTTTAAGGGCCATGATGGTTTCCTCCTGGCATTTTATTAACAAGTTGCTTCATGGACTAGAGGTTAATAATCATAATCTGATGATGAATTCCCGGTTGTCAATCAGTGAAATCCTGGATAGAAATCATTGGGCATTATTCCTCTTTTTGTTTACCTAAATTCAAATTTTTTACAGCATCTCCACGATAAAGGCGTGACCGGGACCGCCGCTGGCGCATAGGGCCGCGCAGCCGAATTTTTTGCCTCGCCGCTGGAGCTCCCCGATCATAGTGACAATAAGTCTCGCGCCGGTGGCGCCTACCGGATGTCCCATGCTGATGCCGGAGCCTACTGCGTTGATTTTATCCAGAGGAACATTCAGCTCCCGGTTGCAGCCGATTACCTGGGCGGCAAAGGCCTCATTGAATTCAAAATAATCAATCTCTTCAAGTTTCATTTTAGCAAATTTCAGAGCATTTTTTACGGCCGGAACAACGCCCATGCCCATGATGCGGGGTTCTACGGAACCCGGCGCCGACGAAACTACACGGGCGAGAGGTGTTATTCCCAGTTCTTTTGCTTTTTCGGCTGCCATCATAATCAGACAAGACCCCGCGTCGTTAAGGCCCGAAGCATTGCCGGCGGTGACGGTTCCGTCCTTTTTGAAAGCGGGTTTGAGCTTGCCCAGCGATTCCAGGCTGGTGTCGGCCCGGGGATGTTCATCCCTGTCGAACAGGACCGGACCCTTTTTGGTTTTAATTTCCACCGGAACGATCTCATCCCTGAACCAGCCCTTTTCAATGGCGGCGCAGGCGCGCTGATGACTCATGAGCGCCCACTCGTCCTGTTCCTGCCGGGAAATTTTATACAGGTCGGCAATGTTGTCCGCCGTGATGCCCATGTGATAACCCAGCAGTGCGTCCACCAGGCCGCCGATCATCAGGCTGTCCTGAATCTTTTCCCCGTCGTTCAACCGGTAGCCTTTTCGGGCGCCGAAAAGCAGATAGGGGGCGTTGCTCATGCTTTCAATGCCGACCGCGGCTCCAATGTCAATTTTGCCCAGCATGATTTCCTGCGCCAACAATTCTGATGCACGCATGGATGAGGGGCACTGCTGATGCACCGTGAAAGCGAAAGATTCCACAGGTAATTCCGCACCCAAGGCAATATGACGGGCGCTGTTTCCCGGCGCGCCCGCCTGGTTGCACTGGCCCGCCACCACTTCCTGGACCAGATTTTTTTCAATCCCGGCTCTGGCAATGGCGGCATTTAATACCGTCACCCCTAGCTGCACGGGGGTCATGTTCGACAGCGACCCCATATAATCACCGATCGCTGTCCTGACTCCGCTGACGATTACGACTTCTCTCATCATTCTTTACTTCTCCTTGCTTTGTTCTGTTGCTCTTTATGCTTCAAGACTAAAATCAAACAACGTAAATACATGTCATCCATTACAACGATCATTGTATAAAATTACTGCTCACATATCAATAAATTAATTTTGAGACAAGTAATTATTTCGTCTGCACCTGGTCCCTTACTGCCTTTCATCCCCGCTACGTAACAGGATTAATTCCTCCGCAACCTGCTTCAAGATGGTTGATGGAGTCGCGGCGCTGTTCGATTGAATTCCATAAACAAAACCCCCGCTTTGATTGTCTCGGCCGGGGGAATTGTTTATGAGATTGGTAATGTTATCAATCCGATGACGGTTTGATCAATTAATGGGTACCCAGCGTATCATTTCCGGTTCAGCGGACTTGCTCATCTGCTTGTATCGGGTAAATTCAGCCTGAGTTTTCGGGAATGCCAGGATATAATCGACTTTGGTGAATTTTCCGCCTTTCACCTGCTGCATGATGAGACCGCAGTACATGAAACCATTATCGTTCATGGCGAACAACTCATTGGGTACGGTATCACCGAGCGTCGGCAGGGCCTTGGGCATGTAATACCTGACCGCCTTTGCATCCAGGGATTGAGAGATGTTGATAGATCGGGCCAGCACCTTCATCATATTATAGTTCAGGACGCATTCGGCATTCATATCTCTTTTGTAGGCTGCTTTATATTTAGCGGCAAAAGCAGGTACGGCAGGCAAAGGCAGATCTTTAAGGGCTCCTGTGCTGATCATGCCTTCCAGCATGTTCATATTTTTAATGACTTTTGCAATATAATCCGGTTTGGCCTGGTCAATCACAACGAATCCACCCTTGAAACCCATGGCTCTTGCCTGTTCAATCACCAGAACGGTGGGAGCCGACGGGCCGCCAATCAAGAGAAAATCAGGTTTTTTAGCCAGTGCCGCTGCCAGCTGTGTTGAAAAATCGGTTTCTGTGTAATAGTTCGCGGGGAAGTCTCCGACGACACGGCCGCCTTTGCCGGCCCAGTGGAGATTAAATATTTTTCGCCAGGCATCGCCGTATCCGCCCATCGTAACGACCATTGCACAGTTTCTGTAACCTTTTGCCCAGGCCTGATCAGCCATCAGCTGCGCGTAAGTTACAAAATTTGGAACGGCTGTAACAATCATCGGATGACCCTTGTCCAAAATGGTATGGATGCTTGTATAGGCCATGATGAGGAAGTTGTATTGAGGAATCCCCATAATGGAAGCCGTCGTTGTGATCATGGGATTGAAAACTGCAATGGCCTTATTCTGGTTAACTAAACGCAAGGCGTTGTTTTTCGCCAGTGTAGGATCGCTCCGATCATCGAGCTTGATCAGGTTATAGTTATATTTTTTACCCTGAATGGTAACTCCTCCCGCGGCATTGAGCTCCTTAACGGCCATTTCTACACCGTTGGCACAATCCTGCCCGTATTCCGCCCCCGGTCCACTGAGAGGACCGGTGTAACCGATTACAATATCTTCCGCCGATGCCACAGCGGCCCACACGATTAACGAAAACACAAACATTGAACCTATCAACCACTTCCACTTCTTCATTGTCGGATCCTCCTTTTACTTGTAATGAAAATATTGAAACGATCTTTTCGTTGTTACGTTTATGTGTGCATTTTTGATCTGGATCGATTAACCGTCTAAATACCTGTTACGTAATACACCAGAAATATTTTATACAACGAGCGATGTATAACTTTACTTTGTTTTTACTCCCAAGAAATGCATCTGTCAACAAAAAATGTAAGCATGCCTTTTTGACAGCAGTTCGCTTGAACAAAACGGTATCTTATGGTCATGGCAGGCAGCACATCACGTGTATAAAGTCCTGTTTGTCCATCTCCTTGATATTTTGTCTTCCCGCATGTGCGGGTCCGCGAGGGTTCGGCCGAATCGTGATTATGATCACTTGTAATACACATCATTTTCATTGCAGACAGGTTACCATCTGGCCAAAACGGGAGAAATGATCATCCAACCGTTTAGATGCCTGTTTTTTCTTGACTTTATCCGTTTGATGCTGTTATTTTTCCTTCGCCTGCCCAAACGCGGCAGGCTGGTTTGCTAATCACATCGTACAGTCACTATTAATTTAAGGAGATTTGGTTATGAAAATTCAGAAGGTTTGTGTTTTAGGCGCCGGCCTGATGGGCAACGGTATCGCCCAGGTTTGTGCGCAGGCGGGTTATGATGTCGCTTTGCGTGACATTGAACAAAGATTTGTCGATGGCGGCATGAAAACGATTCAGAAGAACCTTGCCCGTGATGTCGAAAAAGGCAAAATGACACAGGTGCACATGGATACGGTGCTTGGCCGCATCAAGCCTACTCTGGATTTAAAAGAAGCGGCCGCGGACGCAGACATTGTCGTCGAAGTTGTCATCGAAGTGATGGACATCAAGAAAAAAGTGTATGCGGAACTGGAGGAAATTGTTCCCGGGCATTGCCTGTTTTTTACCAACACTTCAGGGCTCAGCATAACCGAAATGGCCGCCATTACGAAAAGACCGGACCGCTTTATCGGCACGCACTTTTTCAACCCCGTACCGGTGATGAAACTTCTGGAAATTATCCGCGGGCATCAAACATCCGATGAGACGCTGCAGACGGCCCGCGAGTGGGGCACAAAGATCGGCAAGGATGTAATTGTTGTCAAAGAAGCGCCGGCATTTGTCGTGAACAGAATTCTCTGCACGATGCTCAACGAAGCCTTCTTTGTTCTGGATGAAGGCCTGGCAACGGCTGAAGACATTGATAAAGGCATGGTGCTGGGTTGCAACCACCCGATCGGTCCCTTGGCGCTGGCTGATCTTGTGGGAAACGAAACATTGCTCCGCGTCATCGAAGGTCTGCACAGGGAACTGGGAGATAAATACCGCCCCGCGCCCATTTTAAGAAAATTGGTCCGTGCCGGACATTTTGGACGCAAAACAGGGAAAGGATTTTACGATTACAGCAAAAAATAATCTGGACATGCAGCTCTCTTTCGAAGAGCGCCGTCACGGCATACTGAACATTTAAAATTAAGGGAGAACCGTTATGGATTTTGAACTTACCGATGAGATGAAGATGTTGAAAGAGATGGCCTATAAATTTGCCGTGGCGGAAGTCGGTCCGGCTTCGCAGGAGTGCGATGAGCATGAAAAATATACGCCGGACATTCGGAAAAAAGCCGCCGCCAACGGACTGGTCGGAGCATGGATTCCTGAAGCCTACGGAGGTTCCGGTGCAGGCATTTTAGGCAATACCATCATCACGGAGGAAATATCCAAGGTTGATATGGGAATTGGCCTGAACATTGTTGCATCGGGTTTCGGCTGTGAATCCATTCTGAATTACGGAACGGAAGAGCAGAAAAAAAAGTACCTCCCACCGATCTGCAGCGGCGAAAAAGTCTGTGCAGGCGCTTATACGGAGCCGAATGCCGGAACAGATGTTTCCGGATATAAAGCAAGAGCCGTAAAAGACGGTAGTAACTACGTGATCAACGGCAATAAGATGTTTATCACCAACGGAACCGTGTGTGATTTTATGGTGGCCCAGTGCATCACCAACCCGGAAGAAAAAAAGCACAACAGCTTCAGCCTGATTATCGTTCCAGCGGACGCTCCGGGGATTACGCGAAATAAAATCCATGGGAAAATGGGCATTCGTGCCAGTGATACCGCTGAAATTGCGTTTGAAGATGTCCGGGTTCCCCAATCCAACCTTATTGGAAAGGAAGGACAGGGTTTTCGACAGCTCATGCATTTTTTTGACATCACCCGCATCATGGTTTCCGGTCAGGCACTGGGTATTTCGGAAGCCTGCCTGGAAACCAGCATTAAATATGTGAAGGAAAGGACGGCTTTCGGTGCTCCGTTGGGATCCTACCAGATCACCCAAATGAAACTCACGGAAATGGCCATCCGTATTGAAGCATTGCGCGGGCTGGTTTACAAGGCGGCCTGGCTGATCGACCAGGGGAAACCGGATTATACTCTGGCTGCCATGGCCAAGTTCTATGGAGGACAGACAGCCGTCTTCTGCGCGAATTATGCTGTGGAACTGCACGGTGGCTATGGCTATATTGAGGAGTATCCCGTGCAGAAATGGTATCGGGACGCGAAAATCCTGGAACTTTATGAAGGAACAAAGGAAGCTGAAATCATGACCATCGGGCGGGCGCTGCAGGCAAGGTAAAAATCATGCAGGGAACGGTTTTTTTGCCGGTGCTTACCGGAACCATGAACCGTTCCCTGCATTTGTTTTATACACAGTTATTTTGTTCTGAACCTTATTTGGCTTTATGGGCACATACCCTCAAATTCCCCACGGCAAATGAATTTCATCATCGGCACCGGTAACGGCTTTATTCCGCTGGTTTAGGTCTGCTGCTTTCAGCACGCTCCAGAAGCTCTGTCATATTTTTGTCCTTTTTGAGAAGACCTTTCACATAGGACTTGGCGGTTTTCTTTTTCTTATCAAGTAAATGGATGTCTGCCCCCCGTTCCAGTAAAATCTCCACTTTAGGAATGGAATTGCTTTTCACGCAGAGCATAAGAGGAGTTGTTCCCTTCTTGTCAACAGCGTTCACGTCGGCACCTTTGTCGATTAATAATTTCACAACATCGGGAGTTCCGGACATGCATGCAAAATGTAAACTTGTGTAACCATCCTTTTCACTTTTATGATTGACGTCTGCTCCTTTTTGAATGAGGTCCTCGATGACGGCAGGCTCTGCATTCTTGCAAGTACAGGCAGCGTTCAAGGCTGAGTAGCCATAAGAATCTTTTGCCGTTGCCTTGGCTCCCTTTGCCAATAAAATTTTCGCTGTCTCAAATTTACACTCATACAACGACCAGAATAAAGGTGTTGAACTCCAGACACCTTCATTGGGTTCGTCGACTTTGGCCCCTTCATTGAGAAGCTTGTATGTCGTGCTGACGTCACCGTACCTGACCGCTGCAATCAATGGCGTTTTTGTACAACCGGTGAGCTGCAGTATGACGAATGAAAGCACTATGAAACCAAAGAACCTGATCAGTTTAGACTTGGGCATCATCATTTTCCCCCCTGGTGAAATTTGATTATTATAAGGATAAGTTTTCTGTTGCTTATAAATCTTATAAACGATTCTCCCTATTTTTGTTTACCTGTCAATATAAATCATTTTTCATCCCGCGTCACATGAGGATATTTTTCTATAAAGCTGTCATACTCAGAAGCTATTCGGGGATCTTGTGGTTCATTCTTTTTAAGCAACTCGAGCGTCTGAAATGCCTTATCTATATGGTTTCTCTTGAGATATATTCGAAGCATTCCCAGAAAGGCATATTTGTCGTAACCCGCCGCCAGAGTTATCTGGTAACTGATTTGAGCATTGTCCAGATCATTCATGCTCAGATAGCAGTCACCTATTCTGGTCATAGCGCTTGCCCGGTTCATTCCATATTTTTGTGCATGATTCCAGGCATGAATGGCGGCTTCATACTTCTTCATCCCCCTGAAACAATCTGCTTTGCCGTTCCATGCGTGAGAATTCTTCGGCTCTCCGGCAAGCACTGCATCGTACAGTTCAATCGCTTTCTCATAATTTCCTGATTTTCGGTATATATTGGCGGCTGAGGTTGTGGCGAAAGTCGAATAATCAGCGGAAGAAAAAAGTTTCTTAAAATAAAAAAGCGCTTCCTCATTGTTTCCCATTTTTTCACAAACATTACCAAGGCCCATGAGAGCAAAAGGGTCCTGAGGTCGAAGTTTCAGCGCAAGCAGATAGTATTTCTTTGAACCCGGCAGATCATCTTTTCTCCTGAGCGCATCGCCTACTCTGGTGATGATTTTATAATCATCAGGCTGGAACGACAGATATTTTAACCAGGATTTCAGGGCGTTGTCCATGTCTCTGAGGCCGCGGTAACAATCTCCTACGCCCGCCAGGGCATAGAGATTATGATCATCAAGTTCAAGGCAGCGCTGATAGTAGCGAAGGGACTCCTTGAATTGCTTTGTCTTGCATTTGAGATTACCTATGCCGGAAAGGGCATGCACATTATCCGGATCCAACTCGAGAATCTCAAGGTATTTCGCCTCGGCTTCTCTGAACCTGCCTTCTTTCCTCAGATTGTGGGCGGTCTTTGCCAGGTTTTTTACTTCTTTGTCGTTTTCAGAATCCGTCATAAAAGAATCGGGAAGAACTTTCCTGTTTTTTTTGGAGTATAAGAAACGCCGCCCTGTCTGTCAACGGCAAACAGGCCCCAAACGCGGGCTGACAATTTTTACCATTAAAAAAGTATATTCATTACGGGTTCAAAGAAACGATATCCGTAATCATCCATACCTTCAATAAAGAAATTGTGACAGACCGCTTGTTCGGGATATGAGCAACAATCTGTTATGATTCTTTAAGACAGAGGCTACTGTCGGTAATGTTTCTGAAGATGTGCCGTAAACGATGACCGAAAACATCATTTAAACAAAGATTTTAATATACTTAAGTATTACAATTGATATCTCCGGTGCAGGACAAAAAAATCGGCCGTTCATCCGCTCTTTGGAAAAAGCAGGGGCAGAGCCTGTTGACCCTGCCCTTTCTATGAAAAAAATTAATTCAATATTCGTTAGTGTCAGATTCTTTTTCTGAACCCTGCCAATCCCATCAGCCCGAAACCAAGAAGCAGCATGGTGGCTGGTTCGGGTACAGCCGCGGTATTTCCCAGATTGGTTACCTGGGCCTGAACCATCATGGTGTCGCCTACGCCAAATGCACCTGTATCCAAAAAGTCGATTTTGATTTTATTGCCGTCGGCAAGCGTGAAATAATCCGGCAGGGTGGAATCATCCCAAACCAGGCCCATGGTGGTAATAATTCCGAAAAGTGACCAAACAAAACCATTGCCGGTTCCATAACTGACGATGGGAGGATTTGAAAAGGCAAGGGCCGCTTCCACATGATAAATTCCATCTATCAGAAATAACTGGCTCGCAGTGAGGTTGAAAAAGTCGAGCGTTTTCGTTTCGCCGTCATCTAAGGTAAATGGCGTGCCGGACAGGGCCAGTTCTGCCGTAAGTGTGCCAAACCATGAGTAATCAACGGCATTTACTGACGATCCCGATACATCAGGAGTGAATGTAACAGGTGTTGCCCAAACGGTTGCTGTTAGGACGCACACCATAGCCAACGTCAACAAAATACGTGAAATTGTTTTTATCATGAGGGTTCTCCTTATATAGTTTCTTTGTTTTTTATTTTAGTGAGTAAAGGTTTTCCAATTTGGGAATATTTTTATCGAAAAATGGCAGGCATGTAAATACTTCTTAAGGGGTATTATGCAAAGAAATCAACTTATTATCGTATTACGAAGTAATACATGTTTCCCCTGGTTTCTGATTTGAAGGAAATACTTCGATGAAGTTCTTCATTCTTTGAAAACTTCTCTTGCGA
>CAYMYR010000041.1:0-11845 GCA_964394715.1 uncultured Smithella sp. | reverse complement strand
ATTTGAAGGAAATACTTCGATGAAGTTCTTCATTCTTTGAAAACTTCTCTTGCGATGACAATGCGCTGAATTTCCGAGGTGCCTTCATAGATGGTGGTTGCACGGGCGTCCCTGTATAAACGCTCGACCTTGTAATCCTTTGTGTAACCGTATCCTCCATGCACCTGAAGTGCCATATAGGCGCTTGAATTAGCCGTCTCCGAGGCAAATAATTTGGCCATGGAGGCTTCCCGGGTGAATTTTAAACCTCTGTCTTTACGGTCGGCTGCCGCCAGGGTGAGCCACGAAGCCGCTTCAATTTTTGTTGCCGTATCCGCGACCATGAAACGGATTGCTTCAAATGAACTGATGGATTTCCCGAACTGGCGCCTTTGCTGGGTGTAAAAGATGGCTTCTTCCAGACAGGCCCTGGCAATGCCCACGGCCTGAGATGCGATGCCGATTCTTCCGCTGTCAAGCGCGAGCATCGCGACCTTGAATCCTTCCCCCGGATTTCCCAGCAGATTTTTTACGGGGACTTCACAGTCTTCGAAAACAAGCTCAACCGTGTTGGAGGCCCTCAGACCGAGTTTTTCTTCTTTCGTGCCGATTTTAAAACCGGGAGTGCCTTTTTCTATGATGAACGCTGAAAGTCCCTTCGTGCCTTTTTCCTGACCGGTTCTGGCTATCAGATTGATGACATCGGCGTATTGTCCGTGAGTGATAAATACCTTGGAGCCATTGATGATGTACTTGTCCTTTTTAAGCTTTGCACTGGCCGACATCGAGCCGGGATCAGAGCCTGCACCGGGTTCCGTCAATGCGAATGCGCCAAGAAGTGATCCTTCGGCAAGGCCGGTAAGCCACTTTTTTTTCTGTTCCTGCGTGCCAAACTTAAGAAGCGGCTCCGTGGACAAGTTGGCAACGGACATGGTTACCGCGCTTGATGCGCAGGAAAAGGCTATTTCCTGCAACGCCAGAGAATAGGCTACCGCGCCCGCACCTGAGCCTCCAAGTTCAGCGGGAACCATCATTCCCAGCAGGCCGAGCTCCCCCATTTTTTTGATCGTATCCACCGGGAAGATACTCTCCCGGTCCCACCGTGCAGCCATCGGCTCAAGTTCTTTTCTCGCAAAGTCCCGGGCCATGAACCTGATCATTTCCTGTTCGCTCGATATTTCAAAAGACATTGCTGCACCTCATGGAATGTAAAGAACAACGAGCAGTTCTGTTTTTTCGGAAGACGGATTGCTCAATGCATGATGAAGGGCGGAATTAAAATGAATGTAATCGCCCGGTTGAAGAAGGCTGGTATTTTTCCCAACCGAAATCGACAGCCTGCCCTTTAACACATAGATGAATTCTTCGCCCTCGTGGTGATATTCAACGCCCTCATGGGCCGTTTCAGGTTCGATCGTGACAAGATATGCACCAAGATGCTTATCGGAACCGGACTTGGTAAGTTGCGTATAAGCGTATGATCCTGCTCGCTTCTTTTGACTTTTTACCCTCGACGAGGCCTTTTTGCTTTCATTTGGATCCAACTTCTCGACATCAACTTTCAACGACCGGCTTAATTGTAAAACAAGTGCCACCGGAGGCGTTGCCAGGTCTTTTTCAACTTTTTCGAGGAGGTCGGCCGGATACCCGGTTTCATGCGCCAGTTCCCTGATGCTCAATTTCCTGCCTTCCCGATAATTCCTGATACTTTGGCCGAATGATTGCCTTGTCTGTTTTCCTTTGACCATGATGTTCTTCCTGTAAATAGGCCCTGCTTATTGAAGGCCCTCAGTGGTTTATGATATCATTCAAATAATGAACGGAGTCCCTGCGCGATAAACGCTCGTCCAGGCCAGCATATTGTTCGTGAAATCATACATTCAAGTTGCATGAAGTCAAGGTAAAATAGTTCGCATCAAAACGAATATCTCATTGACTTGTTCCTTGGGTTTGCTTATACTGAATCTGTATGAAGTGTTTATGCATACAAAGAGAAGTTTCAGGCTCTTTACAATACATAGCAATCCTGATCGCCCCAGACGTTTCCTGTCACCCCATCTATCATGGGCGGTCTCAATTCAATTAAATGCTTCCTGCATTCAGTGCAGGAAGCATTTCCCCCTGCGGGAACAATCGCCTTCAGGTTTATTCAGGCATGAAGTCTGTTTTAAAAATTCCGGTTGACCTGCAGGCAGAGCACATTTATTGATATCCAACCAATAACATTGATTATTGCGCCTCAAATGGGTCGCGTGGTCTGCAAAGGCCGGATAAATATTGCTTGACAAAAGAGGATCGTTTGCATTACTTTTTTAGAAACAACGATCGTTGTATTGATGTATATGCAGAAACGTGCATATTGGAACGGTTTTTCTGAAGATGGAACAGTCTCGTGATCCTTATGCTTTGGAGGCCGCTTGCTGCAATGAACCATCGTTTCGTCAGCGCAAATACCCATACGCAAAATTTCCATAAAAGTTTAACGCAGATCTTATATTTTACTGCGCTATCCTGTCCTTTTCCATCGCTTACAAAACATCAAATTACATCACTGCAATTCTTTCGACAACGAATACACGGATTTTTTCAGAACACGGCTGCTTTTGTATCTTTATCCAGCCCGCCGGCTTTTGCGTTAGCCGTCGGTGATCAAAGCGCAGGAAGTAGTTTCTGAGATTCACAGAAACTTGTCGTCCCCATTGATTTAAACAATAATTGATATTTTTCACATAAGGATGCGATGACATGTGGACTTATGTTCAGACGGTTATCATTTATACTTTTGTGCTGGGCTCCATTTATCTTCTGATCGCACTCGGTTTCTCACTGATCTGCGGAGTGCTGCGGATTTTCCATCTCGGATACGCATACATTTTCCCTCTCACGGTTTATGGCACATGGATGTTTATGTCGGCGCTCGGCTGGTCCCTGATTCCCTCTATTCTGGGTATGGTCGTCATTCAATTTGTCGTTTCTGTTCTCATTTATAAAGGGATTATCAAAAAATACCTCACGACAGAGGACGTCCTTTTAACGGCCCTTCTTCTGGTGGCCCTGATTATTGAACAGGCAGCCAATTATTTCTATCCGGTGCAGGCGGGAGTCTACCTGGACACAACACTCATGGACGGAATATTCCAGGTCGGGGAAGTGGTGGTTCCCAAACAGCTTGTGATCGGCGCCGTGATTGCTCTTGTGATGACAGGCGCCTTTGTTGTCTTTTTTGTGAAAACCAAAACAGGGATGGCCATCCGGGCTCTGTCGCAGGATATTTATTCATCGAAAATTGTCGGCATCAATGTAGAAAGCCTTTATGTATTCACGATGATGATTGTGCTGTTGCCGGTCATCATTGGAATGCTGATTGTCGCGCCGGTCTGGTCTGTTGAGCCGGGCATGGGGTGGCTGTATATGACCACGGCGATTCTGGTTTCCGTTCTGGGCGGGCTGGGGAATATCAAAGGCACCATCATGGCCAGTTTCCTGATCGGATTCACCCACGCCATCGTCTGTAATGTGATTGGAGAACCTCGTTTCATGAATTTATCGGCCTTGATTCTGGTGATGATTGCTCTTGTCATTCGACCCCAGGGATTAGCAAGGAGTGAATCGTTATGGTAGAAACTGAATTAAAGCGGGACCGCATTGTCATCCGCCTTGGTATTAGAAAGTGGGAATGGACGCTCGAGCCCCGCTACTGGCGAAACACGCTTCTCTGGGCCCTGTTTTTGGTCATTGCCCCCGTCATTGCTTATTTTGTCAATCCCGGCCTGATCAACACGATGATATCGGCAAACATCTATGCCGCCATTGCGATGCCCCTTGCCCTGATGACCATCGGGACAGGTCGCATGAATTTCGGCCCCCAGTTTTACATCGGTGTAGGGGGCTACACGGCGGCGCTGCTCAGCATTGCCTATGGCTGGGGGCCCCTGACAACCCTTCCCTTCGCCATTCTGATGTCCATGTTGGCCGCTCTTTTGTTCAGCCCGCTGGTCATCATGGCGCGGGGGCTTTATTATGTTCTGCTCACCCTGCTCCTGCCGCTGGTGTTTCTGGAGGTGACTTTCATTTATACCGATATCTTCAAGGGCGACACGGGACTTTTCGGCATTGTTCCTCTGTTGGACACGGGGAACGCCAAAAACAACTTTCTGATCATCGGTTACTTTTCGACGGCCATCATGTTCGCGTATCTGTGGATCATCAACAAGGTCCTCAAATCCCGCTATGGACTGATTATGGCGGCGATCAATGATGACGAAGAGGTTGCCCACTCCATCGGCGTGAATATCAACAAGGTCAAGATCATCGCGTTTGTTGCCGCGTCGACGATGATCGGCATCATCGGATGGTTTTATGCCCATTATTTCAGTTCATTTGCGGGTATCACGTATCTGCCCCTGACGTTTATGCTGAAGGTTTTGCTGGTGCTGATGATCGGCGGGCGTGCCCAGGTTTTCGGTTGCGTGGTCGGCGGTTATTTTATCGCTTTCCTGGAGATGCTGATGATCCGCTTTATGGGGCCGATCCAGCCGGTATTATTCCCCATCATTCTGCTGGTCTTGCTGTTCATCCTGCCGGAAGGTTTATTCGGCCTGTACCGGAAGCGCCGTTATCGCGAGTATTTGCCGACCATTCATGTACGGAGGTAAGGAGTCATGGCTCCATTGGTTAAGGTGAGCAATCTGGTCAAACGGTTTGGAGGGATTATCGCGGTCAACGATGTCTCCTTTGAAATTCACAAAGGGGAAACACTCGGGTTTATCGGCCCTAACGGAGCCGGTAAATCGACGGTGGTCAATTGTCTGACCGGATACTTTCCCGCCACTTCCGGAAAAATTGAAATGAACGGAGTGGATATCACCCGCATGAAGCCTCACCAGAGAGCGCATATGGGGCTTGCCCGCACCTATCAGATTCCGCGCCCCTTTCCCGAATTGACCGCGCTGACCAGTGTTTTGGCCAGCTCCATCTCCGGCAAAAAAAGGATCAATCAGAGTTTCCAGGACGCCATGTACGATGCCACGCACTACCTGGAGTTCGTAGGGCTGTTCAGCAAGCGCAACATTCTGGCGCGTGACCTGACTTTCTATGAACTGAGGATGCTGGAACTGGCCCGTGCCCTGGCGACCACTCCGCAGCTCATCTTTATCGATGAAGTCATGGCGGGGCTGAATCCGGGTGAAGCCAGAAACGCCATCAGGATGATCCGTAAAGCAAAAGAAGAATTCGGCGTCACGGTTTTCTGGATAGAACATGTCATGGCGGTTCTAATGGAAGCGGCCGACCGGATTGTGGCCATCAATTACGGATCCAAGCTGGCGGAAGGCACGCCGGATGAAGTTGTCAACAATAATGACGTCATCGAGGCGTATCTCGGCAGAGGGTGGAGGGAATATGCTTGAAGTCAGTGATTTAAGCGCGTCATACGGAGTCATTCCCGCACTGCATGGCGTAAGCTTCAATATCCGGCAATCGGAGATCGTGACGATTCTTGGATCGAATGGTACAGGCAAAAGCACTATATTAAATGTGATTCAGGGGATGATGACGGGCACCAGCGGCAGAATCATTTTTCGCGATGAAGCCATCCAGGGACTGCCTTCACACAAAATTGTCAATCGTGGAATCGTTCAGGTTCCGGAGGGGATGAAAAGTTTTCCATACATGACCGTCAAAGAAAATTTAATCCTGGGCGCTTATCGGAAAACATCCTGGTCGAAACGAAAACAAACCCTCGAGTATGTATACGGCCTTTTTCCCATCCTGAAAGAGAGGTCCAACATGTCGGCGCGGCTGCTTTCCGGCGGTGAGCAGCAGATGTTGAAAATCGGGAGGGGGCTGATGTCCAATCCGCATCTTTTAATGGTGGATGAACCGTCAATTGGTCTGGCGCCGCTGATTGTGGATGAGGTTTACGAAACACTGGGCAAGCTGCGCCAATCGGGCCTGACCATTCTGCTGACCGAGCAAAACGCCCTGCGCGCCCTGCAGCTTGCCGACCGGGGATATATCATTCAGGAAGGAAGAATCGTTCTGGAGGGAAGCGGGAAAGACCTGATGAAGAATAATCTGGTGAAAAAGGCATATCTGGGGAGATGACGATGGAAGATTATTTTTCCTACACGGCAAAACTTTTCAATCCTGGCGAGGCAGGCCAGAAACCCGAAGCGCTCAAAGGCATCCGGGTTCTGGATTTTTCCCACGTCATCTTCGGCCCCATTGCCGCGAGGCTCCTGGCGGATTACGGCGCGGAAGTCATCAAACTGGAGCTGCCATACTACGGAGACCTGTGGCGGCCGGCCACTTACTGGGGAAAATACTGGAAGCATTCCAATCCCATCTGGCACAACATCACCAAGAACAAATATTTTATATCGGTCAATCTGGCGCTCAAAGAATCCAAAGAGCTGATCTACAAAATGGCGGAAACGGCAGACGTTGTAATTGAAAACTTTGCGCCAGGCACGGCGGACGCCTGGAACATCGGCTATGAAAAAATATCAAAAATTAACCCGAAAATTATCTTTCTGAGCTGTTCCACATATGGCCAGTTCGGTCCGATGCGCTATTTCCCGGGCTGGGATTTGCTGGCCCAGGCCGCCAGCGGCGTTCTGACGCTCAATGGATATCCGGAGACAGACATTTATTATAAACTGCCGGATTATGTCGGCGATTTCTTTCCCGGCAACGTCGGTGCCATGTCTGTATTAATGGCTCTTTATCACAGGAAAAAAACCGGCAGGGGACAGTATATCGATATGGCGCAAACCGAAGGGCTGATGCGCATGCTGTTCCATTACACCTATTATTCGGTCACAAAGCAGGCGATCGGACGAACGGGCAATACCGATCCCTCGATGATGCCGGCGTCCATCTTTAAAACAGCCGATGACAAATTTCTGGCGCTGGCCTGCGCAACGGCCGGGCAGTTTAAAAATTTTGTAGAGGCCATCGGGAGGCCGGAATTGATCTCCGATCCTCGTTTTGCGGATACCCTGGAGAGATTAAAGCCTGAAAACGCGAATGCGCTGACGGCGATTGCAGTCGATTGGGTCCGTTCAAAATCCTGCGAGGAAATTGTCAGTCTCGCTGATGAACAAGGATTCCCTGCGGCGGAGGTGGCGGATGACTATAGGATCGCCAATGAAGAATGGCGGCGCAACCGGGGCAGTGTGGTTCTTTTCAAAGATGATGTTTACGGCAATCTGGTCATCGCCGGCCCATCCGCCCAGCTCTCCGGAACGCCTTCGCGCACCAAATGGCTCGCCAGGCCGCTCGGTTATCATAATCGGATTGTGCTGAAGAAGTTTCTGGGGCTGTCCGAGGACGAAATTCTGGCCCTGGAAAAGAAAAAGGTCATCGGGACATTCGATGACCGGCCGGGACTGAAGCCTCCGGTTTATTATAATTTGAGCGAGGATCCCATTTATAATTACGGAAAAGAGGTTAAATGATGAGCGCCAGGGAAGAAGTCTATACCCGACACGGAGGCAAGGGCGGCGACCGCGGGAAAAGGCTTGCCGAAATGATGAATGTTGAAGGGAAACCGGAAGCGCTCGATGATATCCTCGTGCTTGATGTCAGTTCAGCGAATTTTGGGGGTATTGTCGCCGCAAGTTTTTTTGCCGAGTTTGGAGCGGAAGTTGTTAAAATTGAACCGCCCGACGGCGATCCCGCCCGCCAGATCACCCCTTTTGGCGTGACGGTTCAGGGCGTGGGTATTCCCTTTATGTTTGAAGGACGAAACAAGCGCTATATGACGCTTGATATCAGGAACAACGAAGAAGACCGGGTAACTTTTTCCCGACTTGCCCAAAAAGCGGCAGTGGTTATTGAAAGCTTTGCGCCGGGCGAGATGGACGGCTGGGGAATTGGTTACCGTCAATTGTGTTTGCAGAATCCGGGGCTGATCTATATCGCGCTTTCCCCTTTTGGCCAGTATACAGAGAAAGCCAAAAAATCCGCAAAAATGCCGGACACGGACATCACGTCACAGGCAGGTTCCGGGCTTCCCGCGCAAATGGGCGCGCCGCCCAACGAACCCGAGCCCCTGAATTGGCCCCTGAGAGGCGGCATGTGGGTGGGATGGTATATCTCAGGGCTTTCCGCGGCCCTGGGCGGCATGGTCGCGCTTCTCCACCGGCAAAACACCGGCCAGGGTCAGATGGTGGATGTGGCCGGTATGGATGCGTATTCATCCATGGTCGGTATGCCGGCCACCATAGGTTTTACCTGGGAAAAGTCACGCCCGCGAATCGGCGTTCTGGATTTCATCCTGTACCCTTATGGACACTGGAAATGCAAAGACGGCTTTGTGGCCATTGCCGCTCCCCGCGACCATGACTTTCGCGCTCTTTTAAAAATTCTCGGTCTCTGGGAACAGGAAGATGACTGGCGCTATTCATCGGACCGCATTCCGGACATCCTGGAGCAGGCGATTCACCTTCACCGGATCATCGAGGAGAAAACCATTTTGTTTACCGGTGACGAGCTGGTGAAAATGGCATTGAATTACAGCAAAAAATCCGCCCGCTCCAAATGGCGTGGAGGCGGGGTGCCGATTATCATGAAGCTTATGACGCCGGAAGCGGCGATGGAAAACAGGCAGTGGCAGATTCGCAATGCCTTTCAGGAAGTGGAAGATGAAAAACTGGGGAAATACACCATCAGCGCCAATTTTGTAAAAATGTCGGAATCGCCCCCCCGAATCAAGTGGGTTTCAAGTGAAATCGGGAAAGACAATGAATATATCCGGAATAAATATCTAAACGTATAGAAGGATCAAATATTCGGCGAAAATTTGATCAAAGATGGTTGATAGTTTTTCATGAGGAGGGGAACATGATGAAGCAATCAAGAAGGTTTAACATTGTCGTTTTTACAGCGTTGATGCTGCTGATTGCTGTCGCAATCAGTTTGCCATCAATCTCAAATGCAGAGCCAAAGGGTGAACCGTTTGTGATCGGATACATCGGCATGGTGGCATCTCCCGGGACCAGGCCTTGCATGGACATCCAGAAAATGGCGGTGGAGGAAATCAACGCCGCCGGTGGCATTATGGGCAGGCCGGTCAAATACGTGGCCATGGACAATAAGGGTGACACGTCGCTGTCCGTTGAGGCGTTTCGCAAACTGGTGATGGAGGACAAGGCAAAATTTATTTCGGTGGAAGGCCGGACGGAAATCTGTCTGGCTGTGCAGGAAGCTTCCGGCCAACTGGCGAAACAGTATCCGCACATTCTCGTTTTCAACGGGCCTATGGGTGCGGAACTGACAGCCCGGATCATTGATCAGGCCCCGAAATATGATCATAATTTCCGCGATTGGGATCCGGAACCGGCCCACTATGCCCAGACCAAGTATTTCTTCTGCAAGACCATGCCCCAGTATCAGAAGACGAAACGGATTGCTTTCCTCTGGGAAGATCTTGCCTGGACGACGGAATGGCGCAAGGGGATCAGCTACATCAATCTGCCCACATGGGAAAAAATGGCCCAGGAATGCGGTCTGGAAGTGGTTTACAGCAAAGCGGTGAAGCCCCGTGGCACGATGTATCTGCCGATTCTCCAGGATATCAAGAAATCCAACGCCGATCTGATTTTCTTCATCAGCTCCTGGTTTACCGATACAGAATCTTTCGCGAAGCAATGGGCGGATTCAGCGGCGCGCGACATTCAGGTCAATCTCTACGGCGGTGTTGCACAGACCCGGGATTACTGGCGGATGACGGGTGGCAAGGGACTGGGTATCATCAGTTCCTTCACGGATCTGGATGACGT
This sequence comes from uncultured Smithella sp., assembly GCA_964394715.1. Lineage (GTDB taxonomy): Bacteria > Desulfobacterota > Syntrophia > Syntrophales > Smithellaceae > UBA8904. The sequence goes on along the minus strand of CAYMYR010000041.1, from coordinate 2,081 downwards.
GCCGCTCACCCCCAAAACCGTTCCTCTGGTGAAAAAAGCCCAGGAGCGCAAAATCCCCATGCAGATCCACGTACACATTGCCTATGCTGATATTTATCATTTCAAGGCAGCCATCGAAAGGGCAAAGGGGACCAATAATATTAAGGCCCTGATCAAAGCGATGGAAGACGTGGAAACCGTCTATTCGCTGGGAAAGATGAAATACGAAACCAAGAAAGTGAAACCTTTCTATCATTCCCGGGTGAGAGTTGATCCGAACAATCCCTATAAAACTTATCCCGGTTACTATTACCAGTTGATCGTCCAGTTCCAGAAAGACGGGAATATCGCCTATCTGCATGAGTCCTGTGAGGAGAACGAACCCCTGGTGGCCAAATGGGTTGATCCCAAGCGCTATCGGACACCGGCGGAATTGAGAAAGTAAAAATCTTCGAAGTCTTTCAGGCTGTAGGTTGTGATGATGGGGCGGCATTCGAATGAATGCCGCCCCCCTTTTATTTACATTTTGCCGTTGGACAGGTCACATCCGGCTTCGCATACACCGGGATTTGTTGCCCCTTTTTTGTGAACCTGGCTGTTGTGTGAAATGTCTCTTGACACTTGAGATCCACTTTTCATATACTTATTTATGAAAGAGGTGTCTGTTCAAATATTTCAATTCATAACAACCAATCGAAACAGCAGGAGGGGTCATGTCAAAAAACAATATACTGCACGCGCTGGTTTTCATACAAAACTGGGGTGACGAAAATGTGCTGATCAATTTTCTAAAAGGGAATGCCCATGTCATTTCTATTTTTCACGTCATGGGGCGCTACAGTTATATCATTGATTCCAATTTTGACGATAAAACCCAGTTGAGCGACTGGATCAATCAGATTAAGGCGCTCAAAATTTCCGCCGGGATTCCAGCCGTGACGTCCATTCAGACACAAAAAGTCATTGAAGTTTTCAAGCAGAAAACGGATTTCGATTTAAAAGATTACAGAGACCTGTCGGAACATTTTCATTTTTTCATGCTGATCGATAATCCTCACCACGATGACAAACTGATCGAACTGTTGCGCAAAATGCGCATCGTGCATTCCGTCCTGCACACACAGGGTGCGAACTCTTTTATTGTGGAAGTCATCACGGAATCCTACGACAGCTACAAAAAACTGCTTGGCAAAACCAAAACCCTAAAAAGCATCCAGCACATTGAAACCCTGGAAGTCATTTCCGTAAGAAAATACCGCAGCCAGGTGATTGATAAAGGCGGGAGGCTATCTTATCCCCAAACAGATATACGCGAGCTGTATACATTATAAATTCATGTGCAGCGCAGGCACAGGAATATGAATACATAACGTTCTTCAAAATATCAAAAGGGCGGCCTGTCCATTGATATTTTGACGCATTATGTCCACAAAGGAAACGCCACTCGTTTTCATGGAAGATAATTTACGGAAAATGTTGGGAACATGGTAAACGGCTTGTATTAATTATAGGGCTCTGAGGAGGACACGATTTATGGAACGAAACGTGGGTACCATCGACAGGATTGTAAGGCTTGTGGTGGCCGTTCTTTTTATCGCCGCCAATGTTATGGGCTGGACCACGGGCATCGTGGGTCTCGTCCTCGCCGTCTTTGCCGGCATGCTTCTTTCAAGCGTGATATCAGGACACTGCCCGCTCTATGTGATGCTGGGTATCAAAAAGACGATTTAAGCGACACAAATGATCGCCGGTTTACCGTTTCCGCGGCCAAAGCTTTTTCTGTCGAGGAAGTCGTGGGTGTACGTCAAAATATCAGCGGATAGTTTTTGTGAAAAAATGGTTCGGTTCCATTATCCATTTCAGATTTTTTAAAATATCGCTCAATAAATCTAACAGAACCTGCAGGGTAATATAAAAAATAAATCTATGCTAAACAGATGCGCAAGGCAGTCATGACGATGGCAATAACTCCCGCAAAAATAGTCGATTTCCATGTACATTTATTTCCGGACAAGCTTTTTGACGCCATATGGGATTCCTTTGTCAGGAATTATGAATGGAACATCATTCATCGGTATTATTATCAGGAGTGCATCGCACGC
>CAYMYR010000040.1:0-25466 GCA_964394715.1 uncultured Smithella sp. | reverse complement strand
ATTTTCGCTTCGATCATAATCTGGCGCAATTTCCCTTTTTCAACATCCGATTTCAGTGCTCTTGCCCTGCGCTCTTCCTCGGCCTTATACTGCTCGGCATCAGCATCTTTTTTGTCTTTTTCATCCTTTTTCTTTCTTTCCAGCGTCATGACCGTAATGACATTTCCCGACTGCTGTTTTGTCAGGCCCTGAATTTTCAGGATGGACTCCAGCGCCTGGTCCCACGGCACATTTTTCATGTTTAAGGTGACATTGCCCTTTACATCATCGCCGGCAATAATGCTTTTGTCACCATATTCAGACATTAAACGTAAAACGCTTTTAATATCAGCATCCTGAAAATCTAGCGAAATGTTTTTCCCCGTGTATTTTTTTGTTCCGTCGCGCTGGTCGGATCGCTCCATCTCTGTTTGTGCAAGACTGCTTTGTTGACTTCTGTCAACAAGACTTGAGGCCTTCCTGAGCTTTGCCTCCACGCCGGAAATATTAAAATCAATAACGATAATTTTCCCGTCCTGCCTTATGGTGTATGGAACATTTTCTTTTAATCTGATTCTCAAATTAACCCACTGCCTGCCCGCCTCCATCTGCTGCTGGGCCGAAACACTGGCTACATTCAGCAACCGCCCTTCGCCGACACTGTTTCGCATGTGTTCGGGAGCAAAAAGATCATCCAGACGGATCAGGAGGTTCCCGTCGGATTGTATGGAGGGAGGAGCAACCTGGGGCTGTTGAGAAACGACAAGGCTGATTCTTTCCCGTCCGGATAATTTTTCAAACAATATATTTTCCAGGTAACCCACACCGGAACCGTTATTTTCATCTGCATTTAAATCCGTAATCACCCCGGATGGTGCAAAAAGAAACATCGAGATGATGATAAAAGCAGGGATTACTTTGGATAAATATTTTTTCATGATTTTACCTCGTAGTATTTTTACGCAGTTTCAAAACAATTTTTCTTACCTTATTGTTGTCATCCAACTCGTCAACCATTACCTGATCTGACAAAATAGCCGTCACTTTTCCCTTGCGGGTGCCAATGTGCGACCCGACAAACACGGGATAGAACTTTTTGTTTGCATCCTGAACCACTGCTGCTCTCTTTGATGAATCACCAACAATCCCCACAAGTGTGAAACTGTCAATCTCAGCCCTCTCCAGTGGAAAGATGGATTCATCTTTTTTCTTCTGCGCGGACTTAACATCCACGTCAACAAACGGTTTGAAAGGATCCGGTTTACCCGCCGGATTGTAGCTGTATGCACTGCCGGATGCGGGCGCCGACGGCGATCCTTGCACCGGTGTCACGGTGTCCTGCGCAGAGGCCCCCGGTGTTTGAGGTGGCGATGTAATCTGAGGTGCGGAGGGCGGCGTCTGGGTTGCCGACGGCATGTTGCTAGCGGCGGGTGTTGACGGCTTCGCCGGCGGGACGGGATTGACCGGCTCGGCACAGTGAACACTAAAAGCCACCATAAAAAGAATCAGCAAATTGCACAAAATGATCATTTTAATTTTTTTCATTTTTCTTTTCACTTGTCTGCTCTTTTTTATCTACAAACATGTACGTTTTCACGGTACAGGATGTAGTAATAAGATCTCCCCGGCCTTTCACATTCTTTCTGTCACCCATGGAAATATCGGAAATATTGACAATGCGCGGCAGTTTGGCCACTTTTTCGAAAAAGTGGACCGTATTTTGAAAACTGCCTGTCACGGTCACTTTTACCGGTATTTCCTCGTAAAAAGGTTCCGGCTCCGGCGCCTTTTTCCCATCACCAGGCTTGCTCTTGCCAGCCGGCTTCTGGGCATCCGCCTTCTGCGCTTCTTCCTGCCTCTGATCGGATGGTTTCAGCATGGCTGAAACTTTCGGTTTTGCGGCCTCCGGCATGCCTTTAGGTACGGCAGGCTTCGGCTCAAACAATGAAAATTCAATACCCGCATCCTTGCCTGCCAGAGAGACAGAATGAAAAAGGCCGGGGATTTCCCGCTGGTCGGGAAGTTTTAACAAAGCGACTTTGTAGCTATCTGTCAACTTGTCAACCTCACCCTTGTACTTGTTGAGTTCCAGGGCTACTTTTTCTTTTTGTTTAATCTGAACCTGAATGTCCTGATTTTCTTTTTCAAGAGTTGCCTTTTTCGCTATGAGATCCGATAAAAAGTAAAAATAATAAAGATAGCCAATGACCAAAATAACTAAAATGACGATCAGGGCCTTGGCCTGCGGAGACAGTTTTTTAATGTCGTTAGCTGTTATGGCCATAAATTAAAATCCCTTTTTCATTTTGCAGGAAAAGATAAACTGCTGGAACGCCATGTCGGCAATCACCAGCTTTTTTGAAGAAACTAAATCGACAGACTTTATCGGCTCAAACTTTTCAATGGTTTTCATAAAATCTGCAGCGACAATATTGTCCCGGCCAACCCCCTCTATTTTCAAAATATCTTTATCCTGTGTGATCTTTGTAAGCCAAATGTTCTGCTGCGGAACGAGCATGGATAAGTCATCAAGCGTTTTCACCGGCAGCAGACGGTTTTCCTCCAGCGTACCGATCACTCCAAGTTTTAACTCAAGCTCTGCTTTCTCTTGCTTAAACTTTTCCAGATCGCCTACTTTTGCCTCCAGGGCTTTCAAGGTTTTCTGGGAATCTGCAAGTTTTTCTTCCAGGTCGTTCACTTGAGAAGACATGTAGAAATAACCCCAGGCAAGACAAAGAAGAAAAAGGATAAACAAACCCGCAATAATCGTTACCTGTCTTGCAAGGTTTTCTTTCTTTTCTTTTTCACGGTAAGGTAAAAGATTAATTTTAATCATTTATCACCTATTTTTCTCAAACCCAGCCCAATGGCTACAGCACCGATTGTCTTGATGCTTTCGAGCTTGCCCGCATCAATATTTTTCTTATTGTATCCAATTTTCAAGAGCGGATTGACTAAATCCGTCTCGATACCCAATCTCTGGGACAAATTGCCGCTTAAACCTGAAATTCTTGATGAGCCGCCGGAAAGATACACATGTTTGATGTAATCGGCACCGAAAGTTGAGCGGAAGTAGTCAATGGATCTCTCGATTTCCGAACATATCGGTTCAGCGCAATCCAGAATGGCATTTTTCAGTTCCATGTTGTCCTGATCACTGCCCTGAGGTCCTTCTGTTTTCATTTTTTCCGCTTCTTCCGCCGACACCTTGTATTTTGCCTGCAAACCTTCAGTGATCGTGTTTCCCGCAACGGTAAAATCTCTGGTGAAAATGGACATTCCGCCTTTAATGACGTTGATATTGGTCAGGGTTGCCCCAATATTGACAATGACAATGATTTCATCCTCTGCAAATTCATAGTTGGTTTCATACATGGTTTCCAGCGCAAAAGAATCCACGTCCATAATCGTAACCGTGAGACCGGCTGCCGTCAGCGCATCCAGATAACTGTTGACATCGGCTTTCTTGGCGGCGACAATAATCACTTCCATTTGATTGGGGTTATATTCATTATCCCCCAGAATTTGGAAATCATAATTCACATCATCCATATTATCAAAAGGAAGATATTTACCGGCTTCATCACGGATCAAATCACGCAGATCCTTTTCTTCCATCTGGGCAAGGGTGACTTTTTTTACAATCACCGAACCACCGGAAAGAGAAGTGACGATTCCCTTTCCCTTGCATCCGGAATTGTGGAAAAGTTCTTTCACCGCAGCTGACAAGGCGCTGGAGTTCTCCACGATACCGTCAACAATCACTCCGGAAGGAATGGGCATTTGACGAAACCGGTTCAAAACATAACCGCTGGATGTGCTCTCAATTTCAGCGAGCTTCAAAGAGCTTGAACCGATGTCCAGGCCAACAAGTTTCTTTTTCCCTGTAAATAATTCTTTTAAATCCATTAAAGCACCGTCAAGTTGTTTTTTAACGTGAAAAAATGCTTTTCATCACTTTGCCAGCCGGTAAACGACATCACCTTTTTTTACCATTCCCAGTTCATTGCGAGCGATCGATTCAATATATGCAGGGTCTCTGCGCAGCAGAAGTATTGTTTTGCCAAGTTCCTTGTTTTGCCGTGCCAGCTCATCATTCTCTGCTTTCAGCAGAGCCAGTCTCTCTCCCATTAAATAATTGTCAACGACTCCTCGATTGCCAAAGGTGATTAAAAGTGTCATTAAAAATAAAAAAGCGATCAAATACCTGCCAACCTTCATTATACAAAAAATCCCTCGGGGCCCGATATCGAAAAATAAAATTTGCCCCTATTGAGGAAAAACTTCTTCATGTTTTTTCTGCAGTGCCTTGGCAACTTTTAGCTCCGAATTCTTTCGCGTGGCGATGCCCTTTTCCATTTTAGCAACCGTCTGTGGCGTCAATTCCGCCTTGCGGGCAAGTTCGGAAATACTCAGAGGAATAGATTCTCGATATTTTTTTACTCTATTTTTCCTGATTTTTTCCATAGCGATTTAAAGTAATACCTTTTAGTTTGTATCTAAAAAACTATATTTCAAAGGAAAAGTCAAGAAAAAACTTTAATCATCATAAATATTCTTTAATATTCTTTAATATTCTTTAATAAAAAAGTATTTTATTGGCTTTTTAACCTCCTGTTATTTCAGTCAATATTAATTTTTGTAAGGTTGATTTTTATTTACAATATTGAAAATGACAAGACGACCCTGCAGCCGTCACAACTTTATGAAACAGAAGCATCCATTCATCAACTGACACCGGGCAGATTCTGCTGCGATTCACCGAGCAGAAATTTCCCGGCTTCAATCCAGTCTTTCAGGATATTTGCAATTTGGTTTGCTTTGTAATAACTGGACATCGGAGCGGTAATGACTTTCTTGTTGTCAATCATAATCAATCCGCTTCGCAGGTCCTGATAACTGACTTCCGCCAAAGACACCGGACTGCCCTTGGGATAGTCCATGCTGTAATCGTACACCTGGGCATAAATATCCGCGTCTTTCACGGCGGTATACCGCGCCATTTCTTCATCCAGAACGGGGATGGGAATACCAACACCGACAAACAACGAAGTACCATAGCCTAAAATACTGGCACCGGTCAGCCATTCCGGATTCATCTCCTTTAAATTACCGACAACCGCCAGGGTACCTGCACCTTCTTTGGGCACACCATTGGCCCCTCTGACGACATGGGGCTGATGCTGCGTTCCGGGCCAGGCCACAAACCCCTGAGCGCCTCCCAAAAATATCCTTGTTCCGACACCGATCGTACGGTAGAAGGGATCGTTAAACAGGGGGCTCAACTGGCCCGAAGTCGAATAGGAGGCGTTGGCCATTCTTGGTCGCAGCATACCCATATAGGTATAAATAGTTGTATCTGATAGATTTACGGCACAATTGTAGTTTTGATAGGCGTTGCGCGGATTGAACAAGATAGCATCACGCAAATCGTTGATTGTGATATTTTTTTCAAATTTACGCGACGGATAGCAATCTGTTCCGTAGCCTTCCGCCCTCAATTTTACCACGTTGCCGGATACCAGATCTTCTATCACATGCCCGCCGCCGTAGTTGAACTCTCCGGGATAAACACTGTTGAGCGGGTCGCCTTCCACGACTTCCGTAGCCCCGAGATAACAATCAACCGCCGCAATTCCGCCGTAGGCTGGAACATCGTTCAACCAGACCCGGGAAGCTCTGATCTTTGGAGAGGTATGCCCGAAATTCAGAAAAGCGCCTGAAGAACACATGGCACCGAAGGTGCCTGTTGTCACGACATCAATTCGGCGCGCCGCTTCCACATCGCCATGCCTTTCCACCACATCAATCATTTCTTCAGCGGTGACAACGACAGCGCGCCCCTTTTTGATTTTTTCGTTGATTTCCTGAATCGTTTTTTTAACTTTGAATTTTTTCATAAACCCTGTCGTATGGATACAATTTCTTTTTTTATATCACTGTTTCAGAGTAAATGCAAAATACAACAGGCGAAATTCCGGCAGCATCTCCATTTTGAATAAACGGTCTGTTGCCCAAACAACTTCCTTTTGAGTGGCCATTGAGAGTGTTTTGTTCAATAATTGAAGGCCTGTGGCCTTCCCGGTGAGGAATGTACCGATGATTGCGCTTTGCAAATGCTGCGCGCTTCCGGTCTTTACGAAACAAAACATCCGCAACGTGCTTGTGATGTTTAATCAGGTATGTCCGAAACCGCCATTGCCTCTTGCTGTTTCATTCAGATTGGGTGATTCAACCCATTGTGCGCGGCAGACTTTTGAAATCACCATTTGCGCCAGACGCATTCCCCTTTGCACAAAAAAAGGTTCTTTGCCGTGATTGATGACAATCAGGGCGATTTCCCCGCGATAATCCGCGTCAATGGTTCCGGGAGAATTCAAAAGCGTGATTCCCTGATGAATCGCCAATCCGCTTCGCGGCCGGATTTGTGCCTCATAACCTTCGGGTAACGCAATGGCGATCCCCGTCGGGATTTTCCTGCGCTCGCCGGGAAGAATTGTTTCATCGGCCTTTACGGCTGCAAAAATGTCCATTCCCGCCGCCTGTTCGGTCATGTACTTCGGCAAGGGAATATCTTCATTTCCCACAATTCTTTGAACGTAAGCTTTTACTTTTTCCATTTTCCCGGGAATTCAAGGCACAAGCAGGCAGGGGCAAATGGTCATTTGCCCCTGCTCAAATTACTGCAAACTTTAAGAAAAGCATGAACTAAGCGGTTTCGGCACCCAGTGCTTCCTTGCGGCTGAGGCGAATCTTGCCGGATTTATCGACCTCCAGCACTTTGACCATGACCTCATCGCCTTCCTGTAAGACATCCGTCACTTTGGCGATTCTTTCCTTGGCAATTTGCGAAATATGCAGCAGGCCTTCCGTCCCGGGCAGAATTTCGACAAATGCGCCAAAATCAACGATTTTCTTGACGGTGCCGCGGTAAATTTTCCCTACTTCCGCTTCTTCGGTCAACCATTTCACCATCGCCACGGCACGCGCAGCCGCTTCTGCGTCGGCAGAAGCAATCGTAACCGTTCCGTCATCTTCCACGTCGATGGTCACGCCGGTTTCACTGATGATCTGGCGGATGTTCTTGCCACCGGAACCGATGACCGTACGTACCTGATCTTCCTTTACCTTGACGGTGGTAATGCGCGGTGCATAAAGAGAGATATCCGGTCGCGGCGCGGACATCGTTTCGCGGATTTTTCCGATAATGTGCATTCGGCCATCCCTGGCCTGCGCCAGCGCCTTGCGGAGGATGTCCTCGGTCAAACCGTCGATTTTAATGTCCATCTGCATGGCGGTAACGCCTTTTTCCGTGCCGCAGACTTTGAAATCCATATCACCGGCATGATCTTCGTCTCCCAGAATGTCGGACAGAATGACAACCTCGTCGCCTTCCTTGAGCAGCCCCATGGCAATGCCCGCAACAATGTCCTTCACCGGCACTCCGCCATCCATGAGACAAAGGATTCCACCGCAGACCGTTGCCATGGAAGACGAACCGTTGGAAGAAAGAATCTCTGAAACAATCCGGATCGTATAGGGAAACTGTTCAGCCGGCGGAAGCACGGGCACCAGAGCTTTACGGGCCAGCGCACCATGGCCGATTTCCCTCCGACCGGGACTGCGCAGCGATTTGGCTTCGCCCACGCTGTAGGGAGGGAAATTATAGTGCAGAAGAAAAGAACGGAGTTCTTCGCCGCCTACGTAATCCATGCGCTGTTCATCTGAAGACGTTCCCAGGGTAAGGGCCGTCATCGCCTGCGTTTCACCGCGATTGAACAGAGCTGAACCGTGGGCGCGCGGCAGCACGCCTACCTCTGAACTGATCGGGCGGATGTCGGTCGAAGATCGCCCGTCAATGCGCTTTTTTTCCTGAATAATCATGTCCCGAAGGATTCGGGATTCAAGATGTTCAATAATCGCTGCCGCTTTCTTGGCCAGTGCAGCATCACCGGCGCTAATATTTCTTATGACAGTTTCCCGGACTTCGCCGAGTTTGGCGTACCGTTCCAGTTTACGCGGCATGCCGTAACCTTCCTTCAGGCCCGGCAGAGCCTCTGCGCTGACACGGGCAATCAGATCTTCATCCGGCGGAGCTTCTTCCACGGAGCGCTTGTCCTTGCCGACCGCCGCGCGCATCTGATCCTGAAGATCAATGACCGGGCGAATGGCTTCCAGACCGAACTTGATGGCATCCACGATAATGTCTTCCGCAACCTCTTTAGCTTCACCTTCCATCATGACCAGTTCTACATCATAAGGCCGTCCTGACCTGCCCGGTGTCACTTTTCGCCCCACCAGAAAAAGGCTCATTTCACTGTCCTGCATTTTTTCCGGTGAAGCATTCGCGACCAATTCACCGTCGATCCGGCCGACGCGCACACCGGCGATCGGACCCTTGAAAGGGATATCCGATATTTCCAGAGCGGCAGAGGCGCCGATCATGGCGGCAACATCCGCGTCGTTTTCCTTATCCACGGAAAGCACCGTCGCGACAATCTGGGTTTCCGAATAATATCCTTTGGGAAACAGCGGGCGAATTGCCCGATCTATGATTCTTGATGTTAAAATTTCACGTTCGTTGGGACGTCCCTCTCTCTTAAAAAAGCCTCCGGGAATTTTTCCGGCGGCAAAGGTCATCTCCTGATAGTCCACGGTAAGAGGCAGAAAATCAACGCCTTCTCTAACACTTTTCAAAGACACCGCTGTCAACAATACGACGGTATCGCCATAATACACTAGCGTGGAACCGTCCGCCTGCGCGGCCACGTAATTGGTCTTCACCGTAAAATTACGCCCCGCAAAATCCGTACTGAATTTGTTACTCATTCAATTTCCTCCACTTGTTTGGGTTGTTGCCCGGGACAGGAAATGGAAATATTCCGCCCGATTGCGCGGAAAATTATCGATTTTCCAAGGAAAATACAATTTCGATACCCAATCACTCAATTCCGGAAAAAAACCGGAAAGGCGTTTGCTACCGAATTCAAGGGCGAAACGCAAAAGCCGATTGACGCAGGTACATCTCAATACTTGTCCAATCGGTTGTCCTTTTGCCTTCCGCCCTTGAACGGATCCTGTTATTTCCTGAGGCCCAGTCTTTTAATTATGCTTCTGTAACGCTCTACATCATCTTCTTTAATGTAATTGAGCAATCTTCTTCTCTGGCCGACGAGTTTCAGCAAACCCCGACGGGAGTGATGATCCTTCTGATGTGCCTTGAAATGCTCGGTAAGATATTCAATTCTCGCACTCAAAAGGGCAATCTGAACTTCAGGAGAACCGGTATCTTTCTCGTGAAGCCGGTAGTCCTCGATCAATGCTTTTCTCTTTTCCAAAGTTAACACGCTTTTTTCCTCCCTCTAATATTAATTCCTTAATAATTTCAATTTATTATTGGCTTATATAATTAAATACTCTAAGTATCCTGGCCGCCTGGCTTTTACCATCCTGTCCGGCCATTGCACTTTCAGGCAATAACATTTCGGCCACTGCCACCAGATCACCGCTGTAATTCACGAACTTTACCATATCTCCGACTGCAAGAAAAGGAAGAACATTCTGCCGTATCACATCCACATCCGGCTGAAACCCGTTCTTTAGTTTCTCAGCCATTGCTTCGCTGACTTTAATTTCTGTAAACTCCGGCAGAGATTCCGCCATCGCAAGCATTTTTGTAAGCAGTTCTTTCTTTTTAACCTCCGGCAAGTCATCCTCCAGGGGCACGGCCATTGACTCGGTGAAAAAACCGCTCCTGAGCCTGCGCAAACCCGACAAACAGGCCCCGCAGCCCATCTCTTTTCCTGCATCCGAACAAATGGTCCGGATGTATGTCCCTTTGGAGCAATCCGTCTCGAAGGTCACATAAGGATATGAAATGTCCAGCACTTCCAAACGATAAATTTCCACATCCCTTGCCGCCACATCCGGGAAGGTTCCCTCCCTCGCATATTGATACAAAGGCCGGCCCTTGTGCTTGAGCGCCGAAAAAGCGGGTGGAACCTGTTTTATCTTACCTACAAGCCCCCCAAGTGTCATACGAATTTCTTCTTCGGAAACTGTCCGGTCCGACTTTTTGATGACATCCCCTTCTATATCCTGGGTATTCGTTTCAATACCGAGGAGCATGGTCGCACGATATGTTTTGTTTTCCGCTGTCAAAAACTGCGCCAGTTTTGTCGCCTCATCGAGGCAAACCGGCAGCACCCCGGTTGCCATCGGATCAAGCGTTCCGGTATGGCCCGCTTTACGCGTTCCCAGAATCTTTTTCACTTTGCTCACGACATCATGAGAAGTCAGGCCCGCCGGTTTGTCAATCACCACAATACCGTTCATAAATGCCTATAAAGCTTTAACCGCTTCCATGACCCGCGATTGGATTTCTTCAATATCCCCTTCCATCCGGCATGCCGCCGCGTTGAGATGTCCGCCGCCACCGAACTTTCGGGCAATCGTCTCTACATTGACACTTCCCTTGGAACGCAGACTCAACTTATATTGTTTTTCACCCATCTGAGTATAAAGCATGGCAATGTCAATCCCTTTGACCGTCCGCGGGATATCAATGAACCCGTCGGTATGTTCCATCCTTGCGCCGGTATCCTGCAAATGCCGGTTCGTAACCACCATCGATGCAGTTTTGTTCTCCAGATCCAGCGTTAATGTTTGCAGAACGCGGGACAACAGAAGAAGTTTGGCCGGCGGATCGCTTTCATATATATTTTCGGATATCCATTGCGGGTCCGCACCACCCTCTACCAGGTCACCTGCCGCCCAAAGCGTGTCCTGGTGCGTGCTGGAATAGCGGAATCCGCCCGTATCGGTCAAAATGGCCGCATACAGATTGGTACAGATGTCTTTTGTCATCTTTACGCGCATTTCACGCATCAAACGGTAAAGGAGTTCTCCCGTAGAGCTGGCTTTTGGATCCAAAATCCTCAATTGGCAGAATCCTCCGTTGGAAACGTGGTGATCGATGTTGATCAGCGTTTTGATTTTTGCCACTTCCCCTGATATTTTTCCCACACGGTCGAGCTCGGAACAATCAAGAACAAAACCGACATCATATGTTTCAATATCATCCAGTTCGTGAACAATATGGGTAGCGGCCGGCAAAAACCGGTAGTGATCAGGCGTTGGATCCTGATTATAAATCACCGCTTCCTTTCCCAGATCCTTCAGCATCAGATAAAGCGCCAGTTCCGATCCCAGGGCATCTCCATCGAGCCGCACATGGGCCGTAATTAAAAATTTTCCCCCGGCAGAAATGGCTTCCTGAATTTCCTTAATCATGATTTTCTTCCTGTCTGGCGATCTCAGCCAGCAGCTTTTCAATATGGTTTCCGTAACCGAAGGACTTGTCGTGCACAAAAATGATTTCCGGCACAAAACGCAACTGCAGCCGGTGACCCAGTTCTCGCCGTACAAAACCCCTGGCTTTACTCAATCCGGCCTGGACATCCTCGTTTAATTCGTCTTTGCCCATTTCAACAAAATAAATCCTGGCATTACGCAGATCATCCGTGACTTTAACGCCCGTGATCGTCACCGAGTGCAGGCGTGGATCCTTGACAACTTTCAGCAGAATATCCGACATTTCCGCCATAATCAGTTCGCCAACTCTGTCTGCTCTTCTAAAGTTCATCGTACTTGCCTGCTGTCCAGTCTGCCGTTTCAAGAAAATCTGAAACCACCATGATTTCTGTTTTCGAGTTTAATACTTCTGCGACATTCAAATCACCGATAAACCGGAGCAGGTGATCGATTTTACCGCTGATATAACGGGATTCGTTGCCGGTGAGAGCAAATCCGATCTGGGCGAAACGATGATTGTCCAGATCACCGACCTGGGCAATGGAAATGTTAAACTCATTCTGCGCGCGTTTTAAGATCTTATTTAAAACACTCCTTTTTTCCTTCAAAGAACCGGCCTCCGGAATCCGCAGCCGAATGATGCCGTAGCCAACGACCATGATGATCTTTTCTCGTCTTTATAATTTTCTGTTCAGGGTCTCAACGACATAGGATTCAATCACATCGCCCACATGGATGTCGTTATAGCCTTCGATGCCGATGCCGCAGTCAAAACCAGCCAGCACCTCTCTCGCATCATCCTTAAAACGTTTCAGAGAAAGGATCTTGCCGTCAAAAATGGACACGCTGTCGCGGACCAGTTTAATGCCCGCAGTACGCGTTACTTTGCCATCCGTCACATGGCATCCTGCGATAATGCCGATCTTGGGCACACGAAAAAGTTCGCGAACTTCAGCCCGACCCTGAACAACCTCTTTGTACTCAGGTTCCAGAAGGCCTTCCATGGCCGCGCGGACATCGGCAATGACATTATAAATGATATCATACAGTTTGATTTCCACACCTTCCTGCTCGGCAAGTTCACTCACCCTGGCATCCGGCCTGACATTAAAACCGATAATAATCGCGTTGGATGCTGAAGCCAGCATGATGTCCGTTTCGCTGATCGCTCCCGTGGAACTGTGAATGGCCTTGAGCTGAACATCTTCGGTGGAAAGCTTATTCAGGGCATCCGAAATCGCTTCAATAGAACCCTGAACATCTGCTTTGATAATGACATTTAAATCTTTTACACCCTCCTTGATCTTCTGATACAATTGCTCCAGGGTGATTTTGGAGGAAGCGGACAGTTCTTTCTCCCGTGCTTTCCTCATCCAGTAATCGGAAATATTCCGTGCCTTCTTTTCATCCTCCACACAGACAAATTCCGCACCCGTCTGGGGCACACTGGAAAATCCAATAACCTCCACGGGCATGGCGGGACCCGCTTCCTTCACACGACGTCCCTGATCATTGACCATCGCCCGGACGCGGCCGGATTCGGTTTTGGAAACAAAGGCATCTCCTTCTTTCAGCGTTCCCTGTTGAATCAGAACGGTGGCCACCGGTCCCCGGCCACGGTCCAGTTTTGCTTCGATGATGATACCGCGAGCGGGCAAATCAGGATCCGCCTTGAGCTCCATCACGTCGGCCTGAAGAAGAATCAGCTCCAGAAGCTCTTCAATGCCGATTTTTTTCTTGGCGGACACTTCACAGAAAATCGTATCGCCGCCCCACTGCTCCGATAAAAGCCCGTGTTCGGTGAGCGACTGCTTGATTTTTTCGGGATCAGCGCCCGGCTTGTCAATTTTATTAATTGCCACAATGATCGGCACACCGGCCACCTTGGAGTGATTGATGGCTTCAATCGTTTGATCCATCACCCCGTCATCCGCTGCCACCACCAGAACCACAATATCCGTAACCTGGGCACCGCGCGCCCGCATGGCGGTAAAGGCTTCGTGGCCGGGCGTGTCCAGGAAAACAATGTCGCGGCCGTTGATATGGACATGATAGGCGCCTATGGCCTGGGTAATCCCGCCTGCTTCGCCGTCAATAACATTGGTCTGGCGGATCGCGTCCAGCAGAGATGTTTTCCCATGATCAACATGACCCATGATGGTGACAATCGGCGCGCGTGGCTTGAGATTTTCCGGTTCCGTCTGCGATTTCAGCATGGTATCTTCAAATTCAATCTCC
Source organism: uncultured Smithella sp. (assembly GCA_964394715.1). GTDB lineage: Bacteria > Desulfobacterota > Syntrophia > Syntrophales > Smithellaceae > UBA8904. The sequence goes on along the minus strand of CAYMYR010000040.1, from coordinate 11,936 downwards.
GCTTTTTCCACCTGAAAACTGAATTCTGAGGCCACCAGCAGGGCAATATCAAAATCAATCGCCTGATTGATCGTGGCCATGACGCCCATTGCTATGAGCTTATTGATCACTTCACCGACCTTCACACCCATTCTTTTGGCCAGTTCACCTGTCGTGATTGTCTCACCCACACGAATTCGCCGCTTGATGGCTTTCGGCACAGTAATTTCGGTTTTCTTCATCCTGATCGGCGCGGCCTTTTTCTCTTCGCGCCATTTGCTGAATGTCACTTCCCGATCATCATCAATGATTTTGGCTTTTTTGTCGATTTTCCTTTCCAGTATTTTGCGACGCGGGACCTCTTTTTCCTCTTCAATAAAGACTTCCACCGGCCCCTTGCCTTTTTTCTTGGGTTTTTCAAATTCCCTTTTAATGATTTTTTCGGGCGGCGGTACAATAACTTTTTCACCAGGCTTTTGAGGGACTTTTGCGGGAGTTTCTTTTTTCTCTTCGGGTTTGGCGATTTTATGCCTGGACATCATCGGCGGCCGCACGGGGATAATTACCGGAGGCTTTTTGGGTGCTTCCGGAATCTTTTCAGGCACCGGCTGATCCGGTTTTATTTCCGCAACCGGCTTTACAGCCAACTCTTCCTTTGTCACCTCCCCAACAGGGACATCCGGTCGCGTGGTCGTCACTTCTTCTTTTGTCTTTTCCGGCGCGGGCATTTCCGCCGTTTCTGAAACCGCCTCTTTTTTCAAAACAGCAGGTGTAACGCTTTTTTCTTCAGCGGGTTCTTCTTTTGTCTCAACGGGAGCTTCAACCGAAGCCGGCTCAACCGGGGTACGAACCGCACGGCGGCGAATAACCGTCGTTTTTATTCTTTCCTCCACAATCTGACGCGGAGACGTGGTCTGCAAGTCAACCCTGACTCTTTCAACCTCGCTCTCTTCCAAACTACTGGCATGGGACTTGACCGTAATACCCAACCTTTCCAGATGGGCAATCAGGTCTTTGTTTTCCAGGCCAAGCTCTTTGGCCAACTCGTGCACTCGCTTTTTCGCCATCCCCGAAACTCCCTCAAATTAAATACTGGGTCCGTGAAATCAATTACTCTTTTTTATTGTTGTTCGTTTCCTCTTCGATCAGCCTGATGGCTTCCGCAATCCATTCTGTGCTGGTTTTTTCTCCCACACCGGGAATCTCAGAAAGCGCTTCCGGTTCCATAGCGGCCAGCATCGCGATGCTCTTTATGCCCTGTGCAAAGAGCTTTTCGGCCATTGCCGGCCCGATGCCGGGAATTTTGGTCAACGCTTTCTGGCCGTCCTCTTCCTTTTCGGCTGCCATGGTCTCGCTCTTCACATCGATTTTCCAGCCGGTCAGCTTGACGGCAAGGCGAACGTTTTGGCCGTTCTTGCCAATGGCGAGCGATAACTGGTCGTCGGGAACAATAACCGTCATTGCCCGGTTTTCCTCATCGACAAACACGCGGTTCACTTTAGCGGGAGACAGGGCGCTTGAAACATACTTGGCCGAATCCTCCGTGTAGGGAATGATATCAATTTTTTCTCCCCGCAGCTCCTGCACAACACTTTGTACCCGGCTCCCGCGCATTCCCACACAGGCGCCCACCGGATCAATATCCTTGTCTTTGGCCTTCACGGCAATCTTGCCGCGCTTTCCAGGCTCGCGGGCAACGCTGACAATATCAATCAGACCTTCAGAAATTTCCGGCACTTCAACTTCAAAGAGCGCCTTGAGAAAAGCGGGATGCGTCCGCGACAGAATAATTTGCGCACCTTTCGCATTTTTCTTGACTTCAAAAAGATAGGACCGGATACGTTCGCCGCGTTTATAGGTTTCGCGGTGAATCTGCTCTGCGGGGGGTACCACACCTTCAGCCCGTCCCAGGTTCACTATAATATTGCCACTCTCAAACCGCTGGACAAAACCGTTAATCAGCTCACCCTTGCGGTCTTTATATTCGTCATAGATGTTGTCCCGTTCAGCGTCTTTGACCCGCTGTATAATGATTTGTTTGGCCATCTGGACGGCAATCCGGCCAAATGAACTCGTTTCGATTTTCATACCGAGAGAATCGCCAGGCTCCGCTCCCTCATCAAGGGTTTTTCTTGCTTCCTCTTTGGAAATTTGTGTTTCGGGATCGAGCACTTTATCAACAACCGTTTTAAACTGGAAAACTTCAATTTCTCCGGCTTCGTCATTGTAGTGGGCTTCAATATCCACATTCTGACCCAGTTTTTTTCGCGCCGCTGTCATCATGGCGGCCTCGAGAGCTTCTGTAATAATGAGTTTATCGATACCCCTATCCTTACCCATCTGCTCTATCAGACGTTTAAGCTCTTGAAACATTTACAAATTCCTCCATTTTTCTCCCGGGCTGCGTCCAATTCCAGCCTGTTTGAATTGATTATTGCTCCGCAAGCCTCGCTGTTTCATCAACCAGGTTGGCTTTGACGATTTCTTCTTTCGGGATGCTGAATATCTTCCCCGCCGATTCAATCCGCACCATTCTTCTGCCGTTTTCTTCCGGGTAATCCAGCAGGGTGCCCTGAAATTTCTTCATGCCGTCAATCTTCATCCGGGTTTTAATTTTTAACGTAGCCCCCTTGAAGCGCTCAAAATCAACATCTCGCGAAATGGGACGGTCGAGCCCCGGCGATGAAACTTCCAGCGTATACGGTCCGCGGGAGAGATCATGAACGTCCAGAACATCACCCAGTTGATTACTGACCGTTGTGCAATCGTCCAGCGAGATCCCGCCTTCCTTGTCAAGAAAAAGCCGAAAGACCCAGCGGGAGTGCATTTTCAGGCACTCAACATGGATCAGATCCATTCCTTCAGAGGCCGCAATCGGTTCCGCCAGTTGCCATATTTTGTCTTTCAGGTCATCGTACATATCAATCGCTTCAGAAAATAAAAAAGTGGGCACGGGCCCACTTCAGCAAACAACTTTCAGTAATGGTTGGAAATATGCCTACCACATACCCACTGGCAATGCAAGTGTTATTTCCCGCCCAAAAGGGCCTGCCGGAAGGCTGAAAATGGAGCGGGCGACCGGGCTCGAACCGGCGACGTCCAGCTTGGGAAGCTGACATTCTACCGCTGAATTACGCCCGCTCACGGCCTGAGACTCTTATTCAACACGCTTTATTTGTCAAGAAATTTCTCTACCGGCAATTTGTCGGGTGGTTTTCCTAAGCCCTGACATCGGACAGGTGTGAAAAATGAAATGTTTCATAATGTGTTTTTTAAAAATGATTAACTGTGCTATACGAATGAAAAAAATGGATGAGAAAAACCCATGGAAACCCTTAAAGGTTCGCAGCGAAAAAATCTGCGTGCGCAGGCGCATCATTTAAAGCCGCTGGTCATGATCGGCGCGAAAGGGGTGACGGACCAGCTTGTCGGATCGGTTGACATCGCCCTGAATGACCATGAACTGATCAAAGTAAAATTCGGTGAATTCAAAGAAGCCAAAAAAGAAATGTCCGAAGAAATCGCCAAAGCAACTAAAAGCGAGCTGGTCGGGCTGATTGGCAATATTGCCATTTTCTATCGCCGGCATCCTGATCCGAAAAAAAGGAAAATAAAAATCGCATGAACTATTAATGTTTATTTTCTAACATCTTTTATTGTCACAGGGAATTCAGGACAAATTACTTCATCATATCGTATTCTTTCATACTGAACCTAAGGAGGCCGGGTAGATTCCTGACAGCCTGCAGCCTATCAACCTTCCTTACCTTCTCGTCAGCTGCCGGTACTTGATCCGGTGAGGCTGGCTGGCGGCGGCGCCCAGCCTGTTTTTACGGTCTTCCTCATATTCGGAATAGTTGCCGTCAAAGAAAAGAACTTTGCTGTCGCCTTCAAAGGCCAGGATGTGCGTGCAGATTCTGTCCAGAAACCATCGGTCGTGGCTGATAACGACAACGCATCCGGCAAAACTCTCCAGCGCGTCTTCCAGCGCGCGCAGGGTGTTCACGTCCAGATCATTCGTGGGTTCGTCAAGCAGCAGGACATTGCCACCCTCCTTGAGCATCCGGGCCAGATGCACGCGGTTGCGCTCACCGCCTGACAGTGTTCCGACCTTCTTTTGCTGATCAGTACCGGAAAAATTAAACCGCGACACGTAAGCACGCGAATTGATCTGCCGGTTTCCGACGGCGATCATATCCTGTCCGTCGGAAATCATCTCCCAGATGTTCTTTTCAGGATCAAGCGTATCGCGGCTTTGATCAACATAGGAAAGCTTCACGGTTTCACCGATGCGGATGCTGCCGGAATCCGGGTTTTCCTGCCCGGTGATCATTCGGAATAGAGTTGTCTTTCCTGCACCATTGGGTCCGATGACGCCGACGATACCACCGGGCGGCAGGGCAAAGGTCATCCCTTCAACGAGGAGTTTCTCGCCATAGCCTTTGTTGACGTTTTGCGTCTCGATCACCAGATCACCCAGACGTGGGCCCGGCGCGACGAATATTTCCCGTGTGCCGGATTCGCGCTCCAGGTTCTTGCCCAGCAGCTCTTCATAGGCTTTGATGCGCGCTTTGGACTTGGCATGTCGACCCTTGGGTGACATGCGGATCCATTCCAGTTCGCGCTCCAGGGTTTTAATTCTTGCGCTTTCTGATTTTTCTTCATTCTTCAGGCGGTTTTGCTTTTGCGTAAGCCACGAGGAATAATTCCCCTGCCATGGAATACCCTGGCCACGATCGAGCTCCAGAATCCAGCCGGCAACATTATCCAGGAAATAACGGTCGTGGGTAACGGCAATGATCGTGCCCTCGTATTTTTGCAGATGGTGCTCCAGCCAGGCAACGGATTCGGCATCCAGATGGTTAGTCGGTTCGTCCAGCAGCAGAATGTCGGGTTTCTGCAAAAGCAACCGGCACAAAGCAACACGCCGTTTTTCACCACCGGAAAGCACTTTGATCGGTGTTTCGCCGGGCGGACAGCGCAGCGCGTCCATCGCCATTTCAAGGCGTGAGTCCATGTCCCACGCATCCAGTGCGTCCATTTTTTCCTGCAGGACGGCCTGCCGGTCGCATAGCCTGGTCATCTCTTCTTCCGACATTTCCTCGGCAAATTTTTCGTTCACGGCGTTGTATTCATGGATGATGTCCATGGTGGACTGGACACCCTGCTCCACAATCTGGCGGACGGTCTTACTTTCATCAAGCCGCGGCTCCTGCTCAAGATAGCCTACGGTGTAGCCCTGCGACAGGATGGTCTTTCCGATAAATTCATCGTCGACACCTGCCAGAATCTTCAGAAGCGAGCTTTTGCCGGACCCGTTCAAACCGATCACGCCGATTTTTGCGCCGTAGAAATAAGACAGATAGATGTCCTTCAGCACCGGTTTTTTGTCATAAACCTTGCTGACTCCGATCATGGAGTAAATCACTTTGTTTCCTTCATTCGCCATGAAACCCTGGTCCTCCGGGAGAGCAACTCACCCCTAAATGTAGGGGAAAATATTCTGAATAATGATATTGAAATTGTCCTGAATCTTGTCGTGGCCTTCAATGATTCCCATGTGCCCGGGTAAAAGCAGCTCGACATCCAGATCGGAAAGCGTAACAATGCTCTTTTTGAGCAGGGAACCGTTGCCGCCCGGGAAATCGGTTCGCCCGACATTCTGCTGAAACACGACGTCACCGCTGAAAAGAACCTTTTTTGCCGGCCAGTAGAGTCCGATGGAACCCGGTGTATGACCGGGAATCGAAATCACCTTAAAGACCTGATCACCCAGTTCGAGCCTGCCGTCTTCCAGCTGCATATTGATCTGCATCTGCGGCACGGTAATGCCAAAAAGACCATAGAGTTCGCCGCCGATTCCTTTGAGGAAATCCATCTCCTTGCGGTGCAGGGCAATATTCACTTTTTCCTGATCAAACAATTCGGAACCCTGAAAATGATCCGGGTGAGAATGCGTGTTGATGACATACTTGATATTCTTTTTCTTGATGCCGTCGTTTGCCATCTGATTCAGCAAATCCGGAAGATAGCGCGTAAGACCAGGATCGATAAGCGCCTGTACATTTCCGCCGATGTAGTAGCTATTGCAGTTGTTGTCAAAGTAGTTTGCCCATTCGTAAATGTAAATGTCATCCCGATACTTCATTTCGCACCCTTTCCTTGTTTTTTATTATGATTTTAAATCTTTTACCGCGCCTGGCGCCTCCACTTGCTGATCCAGCCATTTCGCCAGGTCAGCGGCGGATTTTTCCCAGCCTCCCTCCAGCATGGGCAGGTGAGCGTATTGTTCATATTCAATATAATCAGCCTGCAAAAAATCGGCTAATCCCCTCTGCATAAGAACGGGGGTAACCACGTCTTTAACGCACCCGATGACCAGCTTCGGACATTTTATCCTCAATGGATAAACAGGATAACCCTGCGTCACCTGGTAGCTGACGACCAGGGACTCGGCGACAAACATGTCAAAAACCTCGCTGCGTTCATCGGGAGCAATGTTGTTCAGTACCGTCTGCTCGGCCATAGCATAAGTCGGCTTAACCGGTTTCAGATTCATCATGCCCCACATGGTTTTGATGATCGTTCCGGAGTATGGCAAATCATGATTGACTTCCACAGCCACACCAAGCGGGGGTGCACTGGCGATGACGGCAAGCGCCTTAATCGCATCATTATTTTCCGCTGTTTTCTGGGCAATCAGTCCACCCAGGCTGTGCCCGATTAATGCACAGCCTTTTATCTCAAGCCGGAGAATGATTTTATTCACATCCTCCAGATAATCTTCCAAGGTTACCTGCGCCAGCGCTTCTTCCCGTCGGGACGGATAATGGCCGCGAAGATTCACAGCATAGACTTCCCATCCCTGATCCGCAAAATAGGGAAGGTAATTCTTCCAGAACCGGCTGGTTCCGCCCGCACCGTGAATAAAGATCAGGGGGCATGCGCGCCGCATTTTTGCGGGCCGGATGTTTTCAAGTACCAGATGATCAACGGTTATCTTCAAAAAAACAGTCTTGCCTTTTCAACCGGAATTTTCTGCATACCCATTGCCCGGACTGTCAGGTTTTTGCTTTGCGGGGAACAAAAATCCAAAGCAGGATGTAAAGAAGAAACCCCGTGCCGAAACAAAGAACAAGCAGTACAAACAATAAACGCCACATCCAGGAGGGAATGGGTGTATGCTCTCCCAGTCCGCCGCAGACTCCGCCAATCCATCGGTCCGTCTCGGATTTTGAAAAGTTGTGCAGCCAGTCCTCTTGTGTCATGGATTCATCCTCCTGTGCAACAAACGATCACTGCTCTTTTGCGGTCAGTACCCCTCATTTTTTCAGGATCATCTGCCATTGAGTCTCTGTCAGCCGGCGTGCCGGCAGTCAAAGCATTTTTGAATGACTGCCTTATTCCAAATTGCGTTTTTTGTACCGCATGATTTTATCGTAAGACTTTATCCAGCGGCATGTCTTTCGAGCTGTGTCCGACTTTAACAATATTTCCTGATTTGTCCAGCAGCATCATCATCGGCACACCGATAACGTTATATGCGTTGCCGACACTGCCGTCTTCATCCATCAGCGTCCGGTAAGGCAGTGAATGACTCTGAGCAAACCTCATCACTTTTTTTGCCGGTTCCATGATGTTAATATAAATCACTTCCAGGCCTCGCGGAGCATAGACCCTGTGAACCTCTTTATATTTGGGAATTTCCGCACGGCATCCGGGGCACCATGTGGTTCCAAAAAAAATCAGTACCGGCTTGCCACGCTGAGCGCTTAACCGGAAGGTTTTCCCTTCTACATCCTTGAGGGTAAAATCCGGCGCCTGGGTCAGCTCCGGTTTGAAGGGTGCATTGGGAATATACTGGGCCCAGGAAACCGATACGGGGATCAGAGAAACAATCATCAGGATAATTATAATAATATTAATATACTTGCGCATGATGATCCTTTTTTAAAAAGACAATGTACCTGCAGTATACAGGAAATATTGGGCAGCGCCAATCAAAATAACGCCAAAAACCCTTGTGATGACAGTCATCCAGGCACCGGACCGCGGAAGAGAAGAGATAAATCCCGTAAAGGTTCCCACCAGGATCAGAAGCGTCCCCATTCCGAACGCAAAAGTAAAAAGAAGGCCGATGCCCATGATCAGATTGTTCTTGAGCGCCACAAAACCCAGCAGCACGCCCAGCACCGGCGCGGTGCACGGGCCGATCACAAAACCGGAAGCCGCCCCCAGCAGAAAACTGGGAACAAACCCTTTTTTCCCCCCTCCTGAATATTTCAGGATGCTTTGCGGAACCGGAATGGATATTTTAAAAACATCAAGCATGGACAATCCCATGATCAGGCAAATATTCGCCATGATAATATAGACAAGCGGGGTTGTCTGCATCTGCCCGAAAAGCCGCCCCGACAGGGCGGCAACCGCACCCAGAATGGCATACGTCACGGACAATCCCAAAACATAAAACAGCGACAGCAGAAATCCGCGCAATTTCGATGATGCTCCCTGCGCACCGATGAAACCGACCGTCACGGGAATAAGAGGATATGTGCAGGGAGTAAAGCTGATTACCACCCCGCCCAGGTATGCCGCTAAAAATGAAAGAAAAACAGAATTTTGAATATACAGAGATAGATTATTGACCAGATTTTCAATCAAACGTCTTTGCCCTCAAAAGAGTTTTTATTTAAGAAAAGATATGGAAATAACTTTCCAGCGTCAAGAAAAAAATAAACGAAGGGGCTTTTTCCCGGCAAATGGCAAAGGGAACCATTGCCATTTGCCGGGAAAACGATTGCTTATACACAGAGTTTGCGTGATGACTTCATGATCAACCGGCAGACGTCATTTCGATCAACGATGGCTCGTAATCCTCCGGCTTTTCATATCCCAGAAGATTCAGAAGGGTTGCTGCAATATTGGCCAGACCTTTATGCTTGAGATCCGCCATTCGGTATTCCCCACGGTAAAGAGGATCATAAATAACGAAGGGGACCGGATTCAGGGAATGCGCGGTTTTTACAGATTTCGCGCCTTTTTTATCGATAGTGAACATTTCATCCGCATTGCCGTGGTCAGACGTAATCACAGCAATCCCCCCTGTTTCCTTGATAACAGCCAACAGCTCTGCAACGCATGAATCCACCGTTTCAACAGCGGTGATGGCTGCCTGTGTCATTCCCGTATGTCCGACCATATCGCCGTTGGGATAATTCAAACGGCCGAATCGATAAACACCCTGCTTTAAAAGCTCAACCACCTTTGCTGTGATCTGGCTGGCCTTCATCTGCGGTGCTTTATCAAACTCGATCCGATCGGATGGAATTTCGACATAGGTCTCCAGCTTTTCATCAATATAACCGGAACGGTTGCCATTCCAGAAATAGGTCACATGACCGTACTTTTGCGTTTCGGAGACCGCGAAGGATTTCACGCCTTCAGCACAGAGATATTCACTGACCACACGGTCAATCGCCGGCGGCTGGACTAAAAAATTCGGCGGAATATGGGCATCCCCGTCATATTCCATCATTCCCGCGTAGAAAACATCCGGAAGAGGGCCTCTGTCGAACTCAGAAAATTCCTTCTCGGAAAATGCCCTGGAAATCTCGATGGCACGGTCGCCCCGGAAGTTGAAGAAAATCACGGCATCACCGTCCCGGATTGTCCCTTTGGGCGTCCCCGCATCATCAACAACAACAAAAGCTGGAAGGTACTGATCCGTTGCTTTCGGATCTTCCTCGTAAAAGGCCTTCACTGCATCAGAGGCGGATGGGAATTTCCTGCCTTCTCCCAGGACATGCGCCTCCCATCCCCTCTTGACGATATTCCAGTCTGAATTATACCTGTCCATGGTGACCTTCATGCGGCCGCCGCCGGATGCTATGGCATAGTCAAGGCCCTTTCCCTCTGAAATCTTCTTTAGTTTTTCCTCTGTGGGAATAATATAATTCAGCGCCGTTTTTTCCCCGACGTCCCTGCCGTCCAGCAGGGTATGGAGCCTGACTCTGTTGAGGTTCAGCGCGGCGCATTGATCGATCATGATAAACAACTGGTCAATGTGAGAATGAACGTTCCCGTCTGATAGCAGCCCAATGAAGTGAATTGTACCTCCATTTCGGGCACGACGTACGATGTTATCCCATACATCGGATTGAAAAATCCTTCCTGTTTTCAGTGCCGTATTCACAAGACGCGCGCCCTGGTCAAAGACCCTGCCGGCCCCCATGGCATTGTGCCCCACCTCGCTGTTTCCCATGTCATCATCCGAAGGCAATCCGACAGCCGTTCCATGGGCCTTCAGTTGCGTATACAGGTCGGATTTGAACAACCGATCAAGATTGGGCGTATTTGCCTTGTAAACGGCGTTTGATTCATCTTCCTTGCCGATCCCGATACCGTCCATGATAATCAGCAGAAGGGGGCCTTTTCGGCCATGAAATGTTTTCAATTTCTTGAGATTTAATAACATTGAACAGATCCTTCTTCATAAGCTTGATAGGCTGTAGACTGTTAAAATCAGTCTATTAGCCTTTTAGGCTGTAGGCTGTTAGGTGTAAGACGGGCGCGCAACGCGCCGTCAACAATAAAACGCCGAAGGCCACAATGAAGACCTAACAGCCTAATAGTCTACAGCCTAATAGCCTTTTGTTAACAGACTATCTACCTACAAATGTTGGTTTTCTCTTCTCCAAAAACGCCTTCATGCCTTCCTTTTGATCCTGCGTACCGAAGCATTGCGCAACAGCGCTCAATTCCAGCTTTATCGCGTTGTCCAGCGACATGTCATATCCGTAATTGATGCTGTTTTTGGCCATCTTGAGGGCAAAACCCGGAAGCGTTGTAAACTTTTTGGCCATCTTTCCCGCTTCTTCCATCAGATTGGCCAGGGGAACCACTTTATTCACCAAACCGATTTCATAGGCCCTCTGAGCATTGATCTGCCCGCCGCCCAGAATAAGCTCCTTGGCAATGCCGGTCCCGACGAGTCTGGGCAGACGCTGCGTCCCCCCCCAACCGGGAAGAATCCCTATCAGTATTTCCGGCTGCCCGAAGACAGCGTTTTCCGAAGCTATCCGCATGTCGCAGGCAAGCGCGATTTCCGTCCCGCCGCCCAGCGCAAAACCGTTGACAGCGGCAATCACGGGTTTACCCATCGTCTCCATATACCGGAGGGTTCCCTGTCCCAGTTCCATGAATTTTGTTACTTCCACCGGGGTATAATTCTGCATCTGCGAAATGTCCGCACCCGCCACAAAAGCCTTTTCTCCAGAACCGGTCAGAATCAGCGCCTTTACCGCGTCATCCTGATCACAAACCTGCAGCACGTGGGCCAGTTCCGACATCACCTCGGAATTCATGGCATTTAAAACCTTGGGACGATTGAAGGTAATAACAGCAACTCCGTTTTCGACATTAAAAAGAATATTTTGGTAGTCCATTGCAAATCTCCTTTAATAGTCAAAGAGCCCTTTCTTTGCAGATCGGGCTCTTTGTAAAATCACTTGATCATGTTGTTTGAAATTGAATTAAACAGCACAAACATCAACGGGCGGCTTGACTTCTTCTTTGCCCATCGCCTTGACCACGAGCTCGGCGAGATCCCATGCCTGCATGGTCTCTTCTTTCTTATTGTCCTTGATGCCGTCGGAAATCATGGTAAGACAGAACGGACAACCTACGGCAACTGTATCGGCATTGACGGCGATTGCCTGCTTGGTGCGGGCGTTGTTAATGCGCTCTCCGATATCTTCTTCCATCCACATTCTCGCACCGCCTGCGCCGCAGCAGAAGCTCTTGTCAAGATTTCTTTCCATCTCGACAACATTGATGCCGCGGATCGCTTTGAGAATCTGGCGGGGCTGATCATAAATATGGTTGTAGCGGCCCAGGAAGCACGAATCGTGATAGACAAATGTCCCCTTGAGCGGCTCGGGCAGCTTGATTTTGCC
>CAYMYR010000039.1:0-26394 GCA_964394715.1 uncultured Smithella sp. | reverse complement strand
CCCCCCTGCGTTTTTATCACAAGGAAGGTCAAATGATTCATTCGATTCAGGAAAGCCCGCTTTATTCCATTGTCAATCCAAGAAGTATTGCTTTTTTCGGCGCATCCAATAATTTTTTGCGAATGGGCTCCATGATGCTTTCATCGGTGCAGGCCCTTGGTTACGAGGGGAAAATATACCCGATCCACAGGGAAGAAAAAGAGGTTCGCGGTTTAAAGGCTTATGCCAGCGTGATGGATCTCCCGGAAGTTCCAGACCTGGCGATCATTGTTTTGCCTACGGACATTGTCTGTCCGACCATGGAGGATTGCGGGAAGAAGGGTATCCGTCATGCCATTGTGGTGTCGGGGGGGTTCCGGGAAGCCGGCCCCGAAGGTATCGCCCTCCAGCAGGAGCTGGAAGCGATTGCCAATCGTTACTGCATCCGTTTCCTCGGACCGAACTGCCTCGGCGTTGCCAACATGCACCAAAAACTGAATCCAACGACCATCACCGCCGAGGGGCCCCCTGGTTTTGTGGGACTGGCGTCCCAAAGCGGCAGCTTTGTTACACAGATGTTTGATTATCTTCATCGCCACGGGATGGGGTTCAGTTCGGCATTAAGCGTCGGGAATGAGGCCAATATTGACATTGTCGATTGCCTGGAATATCTGGGTGCCTGTCCCAACACGAAGGTGATCACGCTTTACATCGAAGGAATTACCCGGGGCAGAAAGTTTCTCGAAACAGCGAAAGCGATTACACCCAGCAAGCCCATTGTTGCCCTTTATGTGGGAGGTTCTGAAACGGGCAGACAGGCAGGTCTTTCTCATACAGGTTCCATGTCAGGACCCAATGAAATCTATGACGGCGTCTTCCGTCAATGTGGTATCATCCGGGCGGCGACCATTACGGAACTCTTTGATTACGCACTCGCACTGGGGACGCTTCCCCGGCCCGGGGGAAACCGGGTCATCATTCAAACACATTCCGGAGGTCCCGGTGCCACGGCTGCCGATTCCTGCGGACGAGCAGGCCTTACCCTGCCGACGCTTTCCCCGGAAACGCTAGAAAAACTGAAGCCCATGATTCCCAGAACAGCCAGCACTGCGAATCCGGTTGACCTGACGTACAACAGGGACTTTGCGGAAAGTTTCTTTGATATTCCCGACGTTCTGCTGTCGGAAAAAAATGCCGATATGCTGCTGGCTTATATACTGTCTCCCGGGGGCTTCGCAGACCGGATTTTGAAGGAAGTGGGGGTTCCCGATGAATCGATCCCGTCGGAACGGGAGAAAATTCTTAAGGAGCATTCCGAAGCTTTTTTCAGTTTGACCAAACGCCACCCCGGGAAAGCTATTGTCGGTTTTACCTACCGCAGCCTTCAGGAAACAATGGTCCGGTACCTTATCGATAGGGGGGTCCCTGTTTATCAGGATCCGGAACGAGCCGCCCGATCCATGGCGGCGGTGCTGCAATATTATCATAAACGCGATAGAATGGTCCGGGAAGACAAAACAGGAGGGGCTTGATGCCACTTTTTGTTTTGTATTGATCTGAAAAAGGATTACGCGGGGAAAATGCCTGGCCGGGCGTATGAGTGTTCAGGTAAAGTCCCGGACAGGATTTTGGCGGGTTGAATCGGATTCGCGGCTGACGGTTTTGTTTCGTTCTTCCACAGCATCTTCTATGGCAAGGCAAAACTGTTTTTGATCAAATGGTTTTCTCACCAGCAGGTGAACGTCTTTTGTGTCTTTGCGGGTCAGGGTCAATTGACCATGTCCTGTCATGATGATGAATGTCTTGTCCGGGTTGCACTGCTTCATATTGGATATCAGCTGGCAGCCATTCATATCCGGCATGCACTGATCGGACATGATGACGTCCACTTCATCGCTGTGGTTCTTATACCACTGAAGGGCGTCCTTCGGATCATTGAATAAGACCGCAGTGTGTCCAAGGTTATCCGCGTATTTTTCCATGATGTCAAGCATGTATTTCTCATCATCCACGACAAGGAGTTTTCGCGGATCCGGCGGATCTTTCGGGAACCTGAATGTTTCCTCCTGTGCATCCGACACGAGAAGGTCCATTTCAAAAGTTGTCCAGGTTTTTTCTCTGTTGATTGCCGAGGCCGGCTCGCCGTTCTTTTGCGGGGGGATGAAATCGTTGGTGTGACGGATGCGCGCCCCGAAACGGTCCAGGGTGCTCTTGACGGCCAGCAAGCCGATCCCGCTTCCACCATGGGTTGATCGCACTTTTTCATTGAACAGATGAGTCAGGATGTGGTCCGGAACCGGCGGACCGTCGTTTGAAATGCGCACACGGATGACATCCTCGGAGTTCACGTTTTTCTCTTTTTCCCAGGATATACAGATAAGGTTGCTGCAGCCCCGGTGAAATTCGGCAACCGCGTTATTGATCAGATTGATGACAATGCCCATGAATTCCCCGGCATTGCCAAAAACCGTGGCTGACGGTGAAGCATCGCATATTTCCACAGAGACGGTTTTGCCCTGATCCTGTGCCATGGGTTTGTATTGTCCCTTGGAGAGTGACACAGCCCCGCGGATGGCCGGCCGGATTTCAAAACGGTTCAGGGAATGGTCCTGTTTCACGTAGTCCCGGATTCCCGATGTTACATCACGGATGACCAGTCCTCCATTGTTCACATAGGTAAGATATTTACGCGAGGCCTGTATATTTGTTTTCAGGGTTGCAATATGATCAGAAAGTTTTTCCTGGAGGAATTCCTCCAGATGGCGTAAAAACCCGTTGTCTTCTGCTTTGGGTGAACTGGAGGGAGACTTCGTTTTGCCCGACCGGATCATATCGATCAATTTCGTTCGCCCGGTCTCAATCTTATCGATGGTTCTTTCGCTCTTGTCCAGGTACATTTTCGTCAGGTCCTGTCCTCCGGTTACTCCTCCAAGCGCGTTATTGATATCATGGCTCAAACCGGCAACCAGAGCGGATATGGCCTTTTCGGTTGATGCCTGGGCCAGTGCCGCATCTTTGGTGATAATTTCCGCCTCCATCTGCTTCAGATCGGATATGTCTTCGGATATCCCCAGCAAATATTCCAACTGGCCACGTTGATTGTACAGCGGGATCAGGTTGGACTTCATTGTTTTCATCCGGCCGTCTTTGGCGGGTACCGTGTGTTCAAATATGACAGCGGATCCTGTGCTGAGCGCCGCGTCTTCAAACTCGGAGAGGACGCTGGAGAGCATGGGTGAATTTTTATGCAGATCATCCCACATCTTGTTTCCGATCACATACATCCCCTCATTCTTGTAGTCTTTCATGTAAACCGCCAGAGGAAAATTCTCGAACACCTTGGACATCAAATCACGGCTTTTAATTAGTTCATGCTCGGCTTTTTTATTTTCGGTGATGTCCCTGGAGGAACAAAGGACAGAGGCCACCCTGCCATTTTGCAATTTTATCGGTTCGATGCTGGTCATGTAATATCGTTCATCGCCTGGCCCCGGTAACCGCATTTCCAGGACATCGTGATTGCCGCTCTCGATGACTTCGTTGACCGTGACGCTTATTTTATCGGCTTCATACCGGGTGAATATGTGCCAGACGGATTTCCCCGTGATATCTTCAGTAGTCATGTTCATGGCACCGGCAAATGCACGGTTGACGTATTTGAATGTACACTGGAGATCGAGGGTGAATATGGGGTCGTTGGATTCTTCGAGCAGGATGAGATATTTCTGTTCACTTTCCCGTAGTTTTTCTTCCATCAGACCCTGCCGGGTTATGTCTTTTTGCATGATAATAATGCGAACAGGGTTGCCTTCCTTCGTGACCGCTTTGGCCACATTTAAAACGCGTCGGTAAGTGCCGTCGCTGTGCAGGATGCGGTACTCGCATTTGCTTATTTTGCTCCGCTTTTTCCGAAGAGAGGATAAGGCGTTGAACGCGTCCTCTCGGTCATCGGGGTGCAGCATCCTTTTCCAGTCATAGATGTCATCCCCCAATTGGGTCGTTTCATAGCCCAGCATGATTTTCCACATTTTAGAAAAACGGACTTTGTTGTTTTTTAAATTCCACTCCCAGAGGCCATTACCCGCATCTTCGAAAGCAGTTTTAATAATATCCCTGCATTCCATGATGGCTCGCTCTTCCCAACCGCGGGATAATGCGTTAGTTAGGCCGTCACGTATTTTGTCAAGATTGGAAATCGGCATTGCGTTGTTTTCCTCAAAGTCCCCCGGTAATGAACCTTCATTATGATCGTGGTGCTTGTCATTATTATGTGTAGAGTTGTATTAAAAATTGTGCACTTTCTTATCATAACACCTAAGGTGCTGTAAACAATAAAATTTATTGTCTCCCTGGAAAATGAAAAAAATTGCCGGAGAATTGATTCGCAGATTCGTTTTTCACGCAAGTATTTTCTTGACAGAGAAAACAGTGTTTTCTATAGTTTCCGAGGGAAGAGGAAAATCAGGATTTTACTGCAAAAACGATTCTTTCTTTAGAAGAACAAGCTGTCCAGAAATCATCAAAGTCGGGGGTTCAGGCCAGGGTGTAAAAAAAAATACCACAGGGGGATTTTCATGAAACGGGTTGATTCAATCGATGTCCTTCGTGCGTTAGCCATCATATTCATGGTTCTTTGTCATTTTCCTGTAAATTTATCCCCCGCCGACGGCCAGTATCCGTGGGTCTATTTCTTTTCCAATCACATTATAGGCGATTTTGCCGCTGCCATTTTTCTGGTGTTAGTCGGGGTAAGTCAGGTTTTGTCTACAAGCAAAACCGGGTACATTCCCATCGGTGTGCACTTCTGGAATGATCGTGCTATCAGACGCGGCATTTTTATTTTTTTCGTCGGGCTGATCTTTTCCATGTCAATGCGCGGATGGGAAGCCATTTTTGAATGGGATATTCTAACGCTTATCGGGATCTCGCTGATTGTGATCCGGCTGCTTGGCCGCATGCCGACTTTCGGAATCCTTCTGGTCGGGCTGATTTTTATTTCGCCGTCACCATTTTTACGTGAATACAGCCAGTATATGCAGCACTGGGGAAGCTCGATGACCACGGTTCCCGGCATTCATGAAGTGCTGCCGGGTATCTTGTATGATCCCATCGGTGAATACGTACCTACCTGGAGTATTCAGGAGATTGTTGAAGGATTTTTTATTGAAGGATATTTCCCGATCTTTCCGTGGTTGTTTTTCCCGCTGTTTGGTGTGTTTTTAGGTAAAACCAGTTTTGTGCAATCACAGGGGAAGACTCCCGATGCCCGCCCGCATATTATTTTCATGATTGCCGGTGGATTCATCTTATCGGTTGTCGGAACCGTAATCAGTTTCGCAGCGCGGACAAAACCTCCTTTATCTGTGGTCAATGAATACATTTCTCCATTTTCATTTTATCCTTCCACCCTTTCCATGCAACTGCTCCAGCTTGGCATGGTTTTGATTTTGTTTGGATTGCTGCGTGCCCTTTATGATCGGGTGAACAGGGAGTCCTGGTGGCTGACCTATTGCCGCCGTTTGAGCCGATATTCACTAACGGTTTATGTGTTGCATCACGCCTTGATGCTTTGGCCGATGTGGCTGGTCGGAGGGATTGCGGAAGGCCCGTGGGATCAATTTTACACGCGGGCGATAAATGAACCGTTGGCACTCTTATTGAGTATTCTGGTTATGGTTTTACTGGGACCCGCTCTGGGAGTGTGGGACAGGGTGCAGGGAAAATTCAGCTTGGAATGGTGTCTCAACAAAGTGGCAGGTGCAGGTTCAACACGGTAAAAATTTTACCCCGGCCGTTTTGTGCAGTGAATAATTCAAAGCACGCTTGAACTTGATAATTTTAGGCAAAAAGATTAGAGTGATCACAAATGAGGTGACTTGCCGAGGATAAAGATGGTTTTCTGCCTGGAAACGAAGGTCATTTGCAATGTCGAACAGTTCTGCTAAAAATCTCAAAAACACCTTAAGCAATCTGACTCTCGCCGCCAAGGCACTCGAAGTCAAAATTGAACAGGCCGATTCCTCCACCCGAGCCAATCTGAAAAATGCTTTAGACGGTTTAAACGCTACCATCAAAAGGCTGGAATTCGAAATTAAGCAGGCTGAAGCTCCACCCGATAAAATTGGACAGATCCTTGTTTCGAGAAACATTATCACGGCAAATGATTTAAACGAAGCCATGAAAAGGAAAAGGAAAGAGCCGACCAAGTATTTGGGACAAATCCTATGTGAGATGGGTCTTCCGCAATCCAAAATCATGCACTGGATTTACTACAGCAACAAAAGGAAGCAAATCGGTCAAATTCTTGTGGAACTGAACATCATAACGGAGGCGCAATTAAAAGAGTGTCTGCTGCAACAAAAGGACCTGAAGCAGCAAGGCATATTTGCCCCCCTGGGTTCTGTGATGATTAAAAACAGGATGATCAGTGAAGAGAGCTTTATGATCGCGCTTTCTGCTCATTTCAGCATGCCGATTATATCTCTGAAAGGCCATACACTATCCCCTGCAATGCAAAAGGTGGTAGGGGAGAAATATGCTTTCAGACATCGAATTGTCGTTTTGAGTGATGATTCCGATCATGTGAAAGTGGCTCTCGCGGAGCCCCATCTGGAGATTATTGGTTATCTTGAGAAGGCGATGCCTAGAGGTAAACACATCATGTTTTACTTAGCCAGAGAATCGGAAATAGAAGACTGTTTTCACTGAAGCACGGATAAATGGGCAGAGGAGTGCGTGTCTTAAAGGCATGATGCGCAGAAAACATTCATCAATAAAAAATGACCATGCGGTCACACTTTAGTTACTCTGTCGCTTTTTGAAAGGAATTTTATGACGAAGAGAAATTTTATCGTTGCCATCATTCTTATGCTGTTTATGGTTTCTTCAACAGGTTTTACCGCCGAAAGGTATCAATGGAAGCATGAAGGGACGGAAGACGGGTGCCAGATCTATACAAGCAATGTTGCCGGCAAAGATTATATCGCCGCAAAAGCCACGTGTGTATTTCCCGCCAGAATTGAGGTCATCGGCGTAATTCTCAGGGACATACCGAATTACCCGGAATGGATGGATGATTGCGAATCAACAAAGGTTCTGAAAACTGTGGATGATGAAAAAGATGTTTTCATCTTCTGGCTGCGTCAGCATGTTACGATGTTCCCGGACAGGGATATGGTGCTGAAAAGCAAAACGATCATCGACATGAAAAACGGCCGCAGTCTTGTTTATGCCGATTCGACCAACGAAATTCCTTACGACGCGGGCAAAGGCTATGTCCGTATGCCCTCGTTTCATTCATTGTTTACCATGGAATGGATTGACCGGGAAAACACACGCGTAACATTCATGGTGGACCCGGACCTCGGCAAGGGAATTCCATCGTCCATTGCCAACCGGTTGATCAAAACCAATCCGTATAAAACGTTAAAGAAAATGATGAAGATGGCAAAAAAGAGCCAATATATTGATGCGGCTGCAACATCCAAATATCGCAGGTATGTTGAGGAAGCCCTCAAGAAGAATTATCTGAAGTAATATTCCTGATACATTTTCTAGAGGCCCGATATCATTTGATTACGAAGAGTATCCCTCTATCTTGCGCTGGGAGGAGATAACCGGATGCAGGCGGACCGCCATCCACATCAACTTAGAGAAAAATCCCGGACATATATGCAGCCTTCCGTTTTTCGCACCCTTCAGTGCACAGGTGACGACATGGGCAGGTGAGGTTGCGCAGAAGCCCGGCAGGGTGGATATTTGCGGGTCGCCGAACCTCTGCGATTTCAGGATAGGAGTTTTTGAAAAAAACGGGTACACAATGGATGTCCGAATGCCGTGCTTCCTGATTTCTCCATGCAGAGCCATGGCAAACGATCGAACAGCAAATTTTGATGTTGAATAGGAAACGGCCAGCGGCGTGGCCACGAATCCGGCAACGGAAGACATATAGATCAGATGACCGGATCTGTGTCTGATCATGTCGGGAAGAAAAAGAGCGTTCAGCCTCATGATGGACAAAAGATTGACCTGGATGATTTTTTCATTGAGCTCCGGCGGAATATCGACATATTCCCCTCCAAATGCGATGCCCGCATTGTGGATGATTATGTCCACCCTTTTGCCGAGCTTCCTGTGTTCATCAAACAGCGTCTTACACCCTTCGGCATTCGAGAGATCAGCAGGGATGATGGACAGGATTTGTTTTTCCCTTCCGGAAACAGGAACAGGCAGGCTTTTTTCCCTGTCGCGTATCGGTACAGCACTTTGCGGAGCATCACAGAGGATCAAAGAGGCCCCGCCGTCCAGCAGCTGAGAAATAAAACAAAGTCCGAAGCCGCCAAAGGCGCCGGTAATGAGGATATTTTTCCCCCGGTAATATTCCATTTTACCTCTTAATCATCGATCAGGTTTCTGGCACCGAAAAGGATTGCCTCCATGACGGGCATATACTGGTAGAAAAGCGGTTTCTCGCTGAGTTTGATTTCCCTTAGTTGCCCTGCAATATCATGGTCTCCCAGAGTAAGCTCGGCCGCTTTACCGTTCATGGATTTACCGAATTCAACGGGGTTCATGTAAATATTCGCCGCCAGGGGCACGCCGTCCTTCAGGGAGTAGGTTTTGAAGCGGTTTACCTTTTCCGCGGCCGTTTTAAGTTGTTGCCCCTTCAATGTGAGAATGCTTTTTCCTCCTTCGGTAAGCCTGCAGACAAGCATGCCGTTTTCTTTTGCAAACGTAATGTCGGCGCAGAATTTGGGATACCCGTACATCTCGACACCGCCCCGGCGAGCTCGCTCTGTCGTGACCGGGAGCTGCCAGACATATGCCGTAAAGTATCTGCGGGCCATCATTCCCAGCACAGTGATGCCCGGAATGCCCTTTTTCCGGAATGTGATGGGAAACGAGATAGAGAACTCGTTGTAGGGATCGATATCCGTTCTGCGGTACTCGAAAGCGGTAAAGGCAACCAGGGCCCTTCCGACCATGGCCTCGACGGGGTGCATATCCGGGAGGGGAAGAAGCTTTCGTACCCTGTCGGTGGCGGCGGTGTAAATCGCTGTCATGGATGTATTGTCATAGTAGAACACCGGCAGCTTGCCTTGAAGAGACATGTCCGGTGTCATGATGTCCCACTGAACAACCCCTTTGAAAAAATCACCTCTGTTCATAGAACCTCCTTTCCTGTAAATGTTTACCGGGCTTTTACAATATCCGGACCGGTTATTTGTCTGCATATTCCTGTGCGATCTTCCTGCTGAACACAGTGCTCAGCGTCACAGATGTGCACGGGAAAAATCGTGTCAACCAGTCCAGGATCTTTGCGTCCGTCCCGATTAAAATTCGCCTCCTGTTGCACCTGATGCCGGCAATGATGATCTTTGCCGCATCATCAGCTGTCGTCTTGAAGAGTTTTTCCTCGTAGAGACTGGCGGCCTTTTCCTGGGTCAGGCCAAACATGGCCCGATTCACTCGGGCATTGCGGGCGATGTTGGTTTTGATGCCGCCGGGATGGACGCAGCTGACATGTATGTTTGTGCCGTGCATTTCCTGGGCAAGCGTCTCCGTGTATCCCTTGACTGCAAACTTGGCACAGCAGTAGGGGCCGTTATTGGGGTTCGGCAGGATGCCATTGATGCTGGATATGTTTACGATGTGCCCTTCCGGACGCTTTTTCAAGTGGGGAAGAAAGGCCATGGTGCCGTACACGACTCCCCAGAAATCGATGCCCATAAGCCATTCGAAGTCTTCCAGCGGAATGGTTTCAAGAAAATCGCCGACAGATACACCGGCATTGTTGATGATAAGGTCCACACCGCCGTGGCTTTCGGCCGCCTCATCGGCATACCGGAAGACCTGTTCACGCCGCGAGACATCCACAACATGGGTCGTTATTTTCACACGGTTGCCGATGAGTTTTGCGGTTTCCTGCAGGGCCGGGGCATTGATGTCAGAAAGTGCCAGGCCGCATCCTTCTTTTGCCAGGTTGACGGCAAGCATTCTGCCAATGCCCGAAGCAGCGCCGGTAATGGCTGCAGTCTTGTTTTTGAGAATCTTCATTTCTGCTCTTTCCCTGGTTGTATATACGTTTTACAGCCCTGAAAAGATCAGGCTGTGTTTGTGACGGTCTCCGGTATGTGCCGGATCCTGGCAAGTTTCTTCATGGGAACCGAACCGAGAAGCGCCTGCACCATGCGCGCGTCCCGATAGCGTTTCTCCTGGCCGTAGTCCTTCATGTAGCCGTACCCGCCGAGAATTTGAATGCCGTCGGTTGTCGCTTCACAGGCCAGTTCTGCGATATGTAATGTGGCTGCGGAAATGCGCGACTCGTATCCATTTTGTTTTTCTTTCAGCTCCCGGCATGACTGGCAAACACACATGGCGGCGACATCGGCCTTGATGGACAGGTTGGCGAGCATCATGGCGATTTCGCTCCACTGGACAATCGGTTTCCCGCCCTGCTCGCGTTTTTGGGCATAGGCCAGCGCTTCGGAATAAGTGCCGCGCAAAATTCCGGAGATGATCGCCGTTGCTGCGGCAGTCATCTGAGGCAGGACTTGTGAAAAGTAAGCCGCGCCCGCGTTTTCCTTGCCGACCAGCTGTGCTCCGGCACCGCCAAAAGTGACATCCATCGCGGGGCAGGCGTGAAGCCCCAGCGAAAAGACCGGGTCGCTTTTCTCCACACCCCTTCCGTCAAGATCCACCAGAAAAAAGCTGTAATCCGGTCCCTGGCCAGTGCGTGCGGGAATTACGGCATGGGGTGTAAGATTGCCCGGAACCAGAAGTTCAATTCTTCCTGCAAGGGTATAGCCGCCATCGGTCATTTGCGCAGTGGGAATCGTATCCGTTGAAGCAGGGTCAATATAAACGGGGAAGGCAATCAGGCCGGTTTTCATGTCAGCACTTGTTTGGGACAAGCTCGCGGCCAGTTTCCCTGCCCCTGCAGCCATCAGAATTTTCTGGGATAGCGCCTGCGCAAAGATGATGCCGGCGGGGGATGCATCGACCTCGCTGATATTCTCGAGGATTGCACAAAGGGCCTCGATGCCGAAGTCCGTTCCGCCCAGTTCTATGGGGAGCACAGCGTTCAGAAATCCAACGTCATGAAGTTTTGCCAAAACCTCCTCATAAAACTGGCCGAAAGGATAGCGGTCGTGTTCGGCAACCTTGCCGGCCAGCTCCCTGGCGGCAAAAGAACATGCCAGATCTGCAAAGGGTTTCAGGTCGTCTGAATTCAAAATGGACATGGCGTCTCCTTATTCTTCAAATACTTTTGCCTGCGGCACCGCCGGAGCGATCAGGCATTTAAAGGCGTTGAGGCGATTGAGCTGGTTCGTTCCCTCGTAAATCTGCAGAAGCTTGATGTCGCGCAGCAGTTTTTCCGCACCCGCATCCTGCCGCAACCCTCTGTGTCCCATCAGTTCGATGGCCATCTGGCAGTTTTTAACGCCAAGGTCCGTTCCCGCGTATTTCGCAACGGAAGCCCAGCCCGAACAGCAGCGCTGATCTTCCGGTTTTGCGTGATCGAAATAGAGTTTGCCCATGACTCTGGATGTCAGTCCCAAGTCAAGGAAGGGAGAGATGACCTTGTCAAACCAGATACGGGGCATGAAACGGAGGTATTGATAGACGGGTTTTATCTGGAGGATACGGTACAGGCCCCGCAGGCTGTTGGCGTTGTTCGCCTCCGTGTAGGCGAGCCTTCCCAGAAGAACGTTTTTATACATTTCGGCAAGCAGGCATTGTGCCCATTCCTGATTGATCAGCAGGCTGCCGTTCACTTCGGTGCCGGCTGCGTATTGCAGAGCCGTCTCGAATGCGCCGCGCGCAACACCGGTACCGAAGGCGCAGACGCCCGGACGTGTGGCGGAGACCACATAATCAATATAGCGTTGAGAAACATCTCTGTTGGGCTGATCGGAATATTTCTTCACGAGAGCCGCACTCATGATCACTTGATCATCAGGGATGAAACAGTCTTCAAAGATAAGAACGCTTGCCGGGCAGGCCCGTTGCCCCATTTTGTTTTCATGCCCGCCGAAGGAAAACCCCTTGGCGCCGGTTTTGACGGCGAAGCCGATGTTTGTTTCGGAGGGCCGCCGGACATCTTCATACGCGGAAAGAACTGTCCATGTGGAAACGTGCCCCATCGAAATGAATACCTTGGTCCCATTGACGATGTAACCGCCTTCGACGCGCCTTGCGGTGCAGGTTACGCGTCCCTTGTCCAGAAGTTCGACTTCTTCGACATCCGTTCCGGCCCCCGGCTCCGTGGTGGCCAGCGCCAGCAAACAGGGTTTTCCCGACTTTTCACCGTCAATCACCTCCCTCAGAACCCTTTTGGAAATCCTGGCGTTGCCCGACGCGACAAGGCCGGCCACAGCCAGGTAATGCACACCGATGACGTTTGCAATACCGGCACAGGCCGAGGCAACCTCTTCCAGGAAAAAGGAACTCGAAGGCATATTGTATCCCTGTCCACCGAAAATTTTCGGAATCCACATGGTATAGAAGCCCCAGCGGTTTGCCTCGTCAATTAGATCCCAGGGGAGGAAATCAGGGTCTTCATGCGTGCGACGGTCCAGTTTCAGTGCGAGGGGCCTTGCCACCTTTTCATTGAATTTGCGGGCAATGGCAATGGCCTTTCGGGTTTCCTCTACCATATGCCCGGGCATGCGGGGGCCATAGGGCAGACCGATACAGGAATCCTCAAATTTTGGGAAACCAGACAGCACGGATGCGACTTCTGACCTGCTTAACATGAAAACCTCCTGTTTTATCCCGTATACGCTGGACGGGCTGTGATCCTCCGCAGCTTGCTGCGAAGTGGTTGATTCCCTCTGGTATCTGGTTACAACACCCGATGAGACGCACCGTTCATATGTTTTTTCAGAAACCGGATCTGATCCCCGACAATCTGTTGAAAAAGCGGTGGAACATACACATCGAAATGTCCGCAGGGATAAACCAGGAGTTCGCCTTTCGGTGCGTTCTTCGCAGCCTTTACTGCCGGCTTCACGGGGGTTGTGAGATCATTGGCGGCAACCTGAACCAGCCAGGGGATGTTCAAAAGTTTTGCCAGTTGCCCGGGTGAATAAAGACCCACAGACAGGAAAATCCTTGCCGCAACCCTTTCGTCTGCTTCGAATCCCGGTGGATAAAGCTTCTTCACCCCTTCCACCACGCCCGGGGCGGTCATGGCGGCCAGGTCCCCGGGAAAACCAAATGCAGGGACATAGCAGGGTTTGCGGCCCATTATCCTGTTTGCCAGATCACGCAGGGCGGCTGTTCCCAGCCGGATGCTCTGTGCGGGACCGCTTGCCGCCGCTGTGGCGAAACCGCTGATGTGCGGTGCCTGTGAGATGACTGCGGCGATGTCGGGGTCCTGATCCTTCGCGGCTATTTCAAGAACATGGCCTCCGCTGAACGATGTGCCCCAGAGAACCAGCCGGTGCGAATCCACAGCCGGTAATCCTTTGGCAAACCGGATCGCGGCGCGCCAGTCCTGATGCTGTTTTTTGATGTCGAGGATCTGCCGGGGATCGCCTTCGCTGTCGCCAAAATGACGGTAGTCAAAAACCAGGGCGTGGTATCCGGCCTCGGCAAAGGCTTCGGCATACGCGTCAAGGCGCAGTTCCTTCACTCCGCAGAAGCCATGGGCAAGAACAACGCATGGTGCATTGGTCTTGCCGGGGGCTTTGAAAAACCAGCCCCGGCATTTTAATCCATCTGATATGAAATGAATGTCTTTTCTGTTCCCCATGGGATATCCCTTGCCTGAACAAAAAATCTGACATTAAAGATTGTCAGTTTCGTATCAGATCTCCTTGACTTTGACAAGAGATATTGTCAGAATTATGTCCATGAAAACGAAAAAAACAAGGAGCCGGGTATACGGGGGCATCAAAGCGAACCTGAGACAGGCCGAACGACGGAAAAAGCTGATCGAAGCGGGCCTTGAAGCTTTCGGAACGAAGGGCTACGCGAAGACAAACATCAAAATGATCTGTGGAATTGCGGGTCTGACGGAACGATATTTTTATGAATCGTTTCGACATAAGGAAGATCTGCTGCGCGTTGTATACAGGGAGCTGATCGATGAGGGTCAGCGCGATGCCATGGCAGCCCTGGAAGATAACGAGGGTACCCCCGTGGATGCGGCTGCGCGGGTGTTGAGGATGTTTTATCAAAGATTTCGTCAGGACCCCCGACGGGCGCAGATCCAGCTTTTTGAAATTCTGGGTGTCAGTAAAAATATAGACAGGGAATACCAGAACGCCATGCGTCTGCTGGCCGACCTGGTCAGACTTTTCTTATACAAGGTATTTCCCAGGATCCGTGAAGAAAAGCTCAGCAGGAGCATTATTCCGACCGGTCTGGCGGGATCGATCATCATGATTGCTCATGAATGGGTTCTCAATGGTTTTGTAACCCCGCTGGATGACATTATTTCCGAATGCATGGATCTTTTTATGACCATGGGGAAACACCTGAATAAAAAGTCGGGATCGCGAAGCGAGCGGGCATGATGCCGCTTTTTGGAATGAATATACGCGAAATGTGAAAGAGATGGCTGCGTATGAAAGAGCTTTTTGAATGGATCATCAATCTTGTCTATAAGGCGGCAACAGGTACTGAAAGAATTCGAATCATCCTTACTCCACTGTTTGGTTTTATTTTTTTCTGCATTGTACTGTTTCTGATCTTGATTTCCTTCTGCCTCGATCATTTCTGGGGATTGCCTGAATTCATTTCAAAGCCTTTGAGCATTGCCGTTTCGGCGCCCTTTTTGGTTTTGGGTTCCTTATTGTGGTTATGGTGTGCGGCTAAATTCTTTAAAACGAAAGGGACTCCCGTACCCGTGAACCCGCCGCCAAAATTGGTGACTGACGGACCCTACGCTTATTCACGCAATCCGATGATGACCGGTCTTTTTATGGTATTGGCCGGTATCGGTATTTTGTCTGGTTCAATAACGCTCACTTTTGTCATGACGCCGTTGTTTGTTTTGATGAGCATCCTGGAATTCAAGTATATTGAGGAACCGGAACTGGAGAAGCGTTTTGGAGAAGAATACCTTGAATATAAAGAAAAAACCCCGATCATTATTCCGAAAATCTGCTGACAGGTTGAACATCAGACTTGTCTTACACTGATTATCCTCAAGATCAATTCATCGTTACCAGTGTCGTATTTCTTTTCAAATTCAGACAATTTAAAATAATATCTGTATACATGCAGTTAACTGGTTTTTTTCAAAAAACATGTGTTTGATTCGTCTGAAAATGTCGGGTCTTTTGACAGTTCTAAATTTTGTTTACGGATTTGAAGACCCTGTATCATCAAATAAAAGATATTTTTAATTTTTGTAAATCCTTACTTATAAAGGCAGAGTTTGAATTGTAATACATTGTCTTAATTATTTAAGCAACTTGGAGCACAGTTTGTGCATGGAAGCATATACAGATGACAAAGAATCGGATTTTCAAATTTGATTTTTAGATCGCCAAAAAGAGCATTTAGAGGAAGATGGGCAACTAAATTTCAAGGGGGTCACCATGTTATATGTAAACCGCACAGACAGAAAGGAACTCCATAAGGCTTTAATCAAAGATCAGGAAGAAAATGTCCGTTTTAGTGAAAAACTCATTGAATGTTACCAGGAGATGGAAAAGAGGTGTTCCGGTTCCCCTGACCAGTCACAGGAAGACCGGGACAAAACCGAAAACTACAGGAAAATGATCAGGGAATGGGAAGATAGTCTGCAGTTGGCCCGGAGCAGGTTGGTGAAAACGAAAAGAGAGTATGAAGAGATCTTCGGGGGAAAGGAAGGATTAACGCTTGTTCAGGGTGAACGATGCATTGAACCTTTAGTCAAATAGAGAAGACGATCCTTGGAATGAAGATCGTCAATCTGAGTAACTGGAAAGCCTGAAAAAGATGATCACCGTATCGTTAAAAAGGGATCCGTGATGGCGTTGATATTCTCTTTTATTGTCTGCTATCAAAAAATATTCACTTGACTCCGCAAAATATTAAGATAAAAATTTAACCTATTAAATGGAAAAAGGTGAATGATTGAAGCATTCGTCTGAGCCCTTTTTCGAGGGTGACCATAGAAAGAGATGATGAAATCCCCGTTTCTCAGCAGGAATCCGGGGATTTCTTTTTTGTAATGTGTTTAATTAAAAGGAATTAGATCCAGCATGTAACAATCAGTTATGAAGCTGGTATCACAGGCGCACGAGGGCATGCATGTATGTTGATTTATGAGAGGAGTGTTTTTATGAAAACCTTTTGCACCATTTTCCTCTGTATGACTCTTTTGGGGGTGATTGCAGGCTGCAGTGCGAAATATTCCGGAATCGGAGGCTCTGCAGGAGACGCGACGATTGCCACGCTGAAGGCCAATGAGCGTTTTTCTCAATCGCTGAAACTCGACAATCCGAAAGATTTCGATGATGCCAAACGCGGCCTGATTGCCAGGCCCAGTGGTAAGATCACCAACTCATCGGGAGAGGTGCTGATCGATTTTGACGCATTTATGTTTGTGGAAGGCAAGGCGCCCGGGACAGTCAACCCGAGTCTATGGAGGCATGCCCTTCTCAATGCGCAAATCGGTCTGTTTAAGGTGGCAGAAGGGATCTACCAACTGCGCGGTTTTGATATTGCCAACATGACCTTGATCGAAGGCAAGACTGGATGGATTGTCGTAGACGCACTGACCTGCAGGGAAAGTGCGGAAGCAGCCATCCGCTTCGCACGCACGCACCTGGGAAACAAACCAGTCTCCGCGGTGATTTTCACACACAGTCATATCGACCATTTCGGAGGTGCTTTGGGAGTGATTTCTCCCCGGGAGGTGTCCCGGCGCAAAATTCCGGTCATCGCGCCTGAAGGATTCATGGAGGAGGCTGTCAGTGAAAATATTTTAGTCGGGACCGCCATGGCGCGACGGGCGGGCTATCAGTTTGGCATGGCTCTCGAGCGCTCCGCCAAAGGAATGGTCGATACGGGATTGGGCAAGGCCGTTGCGTCGGGCACTTGTGGTATCCTGGCCCCGAATATCGTCATCAGGCAGTCCCGGGAGGCGATGGTCGTTGACGGCATACGCTTCGTCTTCTATAATGTGCCGGGGGCTGAAGCTCCCGCAGAGCTGACCTTTCTTCTTCCTGATAAGAAAGCTTATTGCGGGGCTGAAATTTTAAGTCATACCATGCACAACCTCCTGCCGGTGCGCGGTGCAAAGGTGCGCGATGCCCTGCGCTGGGCGGACTATCTGCAGCAGGCGTTGGAGCACACCGTCGATGCCGAAGTCTGTTTCAACACCCATCAGCATCCGATCTGGGGCCGGACGCAGATTGCCCGGTTCATCACCATGCATCGCGACGTTTACAAATACACGCATGACCAGACAGTGCGTCTCATCAATGCCGGCTATACGGCGCGCGAAATTGCCGATAGGATCAAACTGCCCGACTCTCTTGAAAACTATGTTTCCAGCCGCGGCTATTATGGCGACCTGCGACACAACGTCAAGGCGGTCTATCAATTCTATATGGGCTTCTACGACGGAAATCCGGCAAATTTGAACCCGCTGCCGCCTGAAGAGTCGGCCAGGCGATACCTCGATCTTGCCGGTGGCGCAGGCAGGATGATTGAAGCCGCGCAGGACGCATTCGACAAGGGAGATTATCGCTGGAGCGCCGAACTGTTGAACCATGTTGTATTTGCTGAGCCTGGAAACGAAAAAGCCATCGAACTGCTGGCCTGCACCTATGAGCAGATGGGCTACATGGCCGAAGCAGCCACCTGGCGAAACAGCTATCTGACAGCGGCCTTCGAATTGCGGAAGGGTCCCCCGAAAAAGGGCATTGATAGAAGCTCTGTCATCGACATGCTCATGCATACACCGACAGAGCATTTCCTTGATGCCATGGCGGCAAGCCTCAATGGTCCGTCTGCGGAGGGGAAAGATCTCTCCATCAATCTGGTCTTTTCCGATACGGGAGAATCTCATGTGCTCTGGATAGAAAATGCGGTGTTGCATCACAGAAAAGCAGCTCCCGCAGCCAATG
Source organism: uncultured Smithella sp. (assembly GCA_964394715.1). Classification (GTDB taxonomy): domain Bacteria; phylum Desulfobacterota; class Syntrophia; order Syntrophales; family Smithellaceae; genus UBA8904. The sequence goes on along the minus strand of CAYMYR010000039.1, from coordinate 8,341 downwards.
CCAATGCAACCATTACAATGACCAGGAATCTTTTTATTAAAATGATAACCGGTACTGCCGGCGTGAAGGACACGCTGATGAACAGCAAACTGAAAATTGAAGGCAGCAGAATAGATCTGGTCCGCTTCTTCACGCTGATCGACAGGGCGCCCGGTACATTTGCCATTGTGACGCCATAGACTTATACCAAGTCGCATGTAGTTGCCAATTTCAAAATGGCAACTACCGATAGGGAAGGACTTGTTTCTTTTTGCGCTTCCTTGCGGAATGCGCATCCGGTCTTTGGCTAACTTTGTTGGCGTCGTCGCGTGCCCCCAGCATGGGGGTCGGCTTCCTCAACGTATAACCTAAAGGTCACGCGTCAATAATACGCCTGCGGAGCGCGGTCACTGAGCCTGTCGAAGTGCCTCCGCGTTATATTTTGAATGCAACTTGGTATTACCTTGACATACGTGACCGTGCTTTCTATAATTTGCCAACATAAAGGATGTCTTTGTCAATCTTATGAATGAACAAAAGAAAAGGGTAAGCGCCTTTTGTAATGATGCCCTGGGAACTCTCGATGGTGTTGGAATCGCGCAAAGAATATCTACGGGAGAAATCAGCGCCGCTGAAGCAGTTGACGCCGCAATAGCGCGCGCGAAGTCGGTTAATCCGGAACTCAACGCCATTGTCACAGAGACCTTTGATACCGCCCGCGCGCAGGTTAAAGATCCTGTCACCGGCCCTTTTGCGGGAGTACCTTCTTTTATCAAAGACAATGAAGATGTGCAGGGTGTTCCGACGCTATGGGGCACCAGGGCTGTGCCAAATAAACCCGCCGGAAAATCGAGCGGATTTGTGAAGCAGTTTTTTTCACTCGGCATGGTCTGTCTGGGAAAAACCGCTTTGCCGGAATTCGGCTTAACGGCAACAACGGAATCTCTTGCCTTCGGGGCCACGCGTAACCCTTGGCATACGGATTATTCCACTGGCGGATCTTCGGGCGGGTCGGCGGCGCTCGTGGCTTCCGGTGTCGTTCCCATCGCACATGGCAATGATGGCGGGGGCTCTATTCGCATTCCAGCGTCATGCTGCGGTCTTGTTGGGCTCAAACCTTCACGGGGGAGGCTTGAACGTGTAGAGGGGTCGCAGCTCATGCCGGTCAACATCGTTTACGAGGGTGTCTTAACACGGACGGTTCGGGATACGGCCACCTTTTACTATGGGGCGGAAAAATATCGCCGTGCTCACCGAATGCCTGAAATCGGAGACATAAAGCACCCGGGGAAGAAACGCCTGCGCATCGCTTTTTTTACAGATTTACCTTACGGTACGCCTGCACATTCCGAGGCAGTCCATTTGGTTTTCCGCACCGGAGCTCTCTGCGAAGAACTCGGCCATGCGGTGAGGGAAATTCCCTGTCCCTGTGATGCGCAGATGGCAGACGACTTTATCATCTACTGGGGTATGCTGGCATTTTCCTTCAGATTTTATGGAAGGTTTATCATCAGCCGGGGCTTCGATCGAAGCAGGCTGGAAGACTGGACGATCAATCTCAGCCGCCTGTTTTTGAAAAAATCATTTAAAACACCCGGCGTGATAAAAAGGTTACGCAGATTTGCCGACCTGTATAATGATATCTTCAGCACCTGCGATATTCTGATCAATCCGTCGCTTGCCCACCCCGTTCCAAAACTTGGTTATTTGGGACCGGAGGTTCCCTTTGATGAAGCTTTTGAACGGATCAGGAATTACGTTACTTTTACTCCGCTGCAGAATATCAGCGGCGCCCCGGCCATATCGCTTCCGCTGGGGTTCAGCAGTAATGGCCTTCCCCTGGGTGTCCAGTTTGGTGCCGCCTTCGGCCGTGAAAGGGAACTCCTCGAACTTGCCTTCGAACTTGAGGAAGCCAGGCCTTGGTCAAGAATTGGACAACCATGATATTAAGCAGAAGACCTTAACGGAAATAGAGGCTAATCGGTCTTGATGGACGTTTTTTCCTTATGGCGTTGAAGGGCCAGTTCAACCAGACGATCGAGAAGCCTGCTGTATTCAAGCCCGGTAGCTGCCCAGAGCTTGGGATACATGCTGATACTGGTAAAACCGGGCAGGGTGTTGATCTCGTTTAAATAAAACCGGTTTGTTTTTCTCTCCAGAAAAAAATCCACGCGCGCCATCGAATTGCAGTTAAGCGCGTTGAATCCCCTGACAGCGGCTTTGCGGATTTTCGCTGACAGCCCGGCGGGAATCTTTGCCGGGATATTCATCTTTGCGCCGTCGGGATCAAGATACTTTGCTTCATAGGAATAAAATTCATGCCGGGGCAGGATTTCTCCTGTTATGGATGCTTCCGGGTTTTCGTTGCCGAGCACGGCGCACTCGATTTCACGGCAGTCGATGCCTGTTTCAATCATGATCCTTGTGTCGTATTGAAAGGCGAAATCAATCGCCTCTGCCAGGTCTTTTTTCACTTTCACCTTTTTGATTCCGACGGAAGAACCGGTGCACAAAGGCTTGACAAAAACCGGCAGGCTCAGTTCTTTTGCGACCCTGCGCAGGATTTTTTCAGGTGCTTCCCGCCACTCATGCCTGCTAATCGTGACCCACGGGACTACCGGGATGCCGGCTTCCTTCAGCAGCCGTTTGGCGATGTCCTTGTCCATGCCGACGGCGGAACCGGCTACGTCCACGCCCACATAGGGGACCATGGCCAGCTCCAGCAGCCCCTGCAAGGTTCCATCTTCGCCATATGTGCCGTGCAGAACGGGAAAAACCAGGTCAACCACGACTTTTTCACCATTCTTTTCGAGATTGTAAATGTGCAGTTTACCTTGCTGCTCAAAATGGTTGACCAGCCAGCATCCCCGTTTTTTCAATGACAGAACTTTCCCGAAGGCTTGATCGTTGACAATTTCCGGTTGGTCCTGAACGTACCAGCGCCCGTCGCGGTCGATCCCTATGGCGATGACATCGTACTTTGATTTGTCCAGTGCTGCAACAACGGATGCCGCAGAACAAAGCGAAACATCATGTTCTCCTGAACGGCCTCCGTATAAAACGCCGATCTTCAATTTAGATAAGGGGCTGGTTTTTCTTTTGAGGTGCATATTTTATCCTTATGTTTGTCAGTAGGTGTAAGTGATCGCTGATCCGATAGAAAAACGGTCCGTGTATTGCCCTTCGATGTTCAGACGAAATCCCCTGGCCAGCGGTATGTCCGCGCCGAAGTAGCCACCGGCGATTGATCTGTTCTTCCAGATGATCCTTTGATCTCCCGACTGAATTCCCGGTATGCCACAGGCAAGCTGCGCGTCTGCTTCGGCATAGTAGATGAACGGTCCGGCATACAATTTTATGCCATAGGGGACCGTTGCCTGCGCGCCGATGCCGAGATTGACATTCCAGAGATTCTTTATTTTGAAATCGTCCGTAAATGGAGTCGAATGATAAATTCCGACGATGTTGTCGGTATAGTTGCTGAAACTGCCGTTTGCCTGGACAAAGGCGCCGATCCCGAAGCTGTTGTTGAAAGCGAAAAAGCCTTTTGCTCCCAGCGTTCCGACAAATTTCCAGTTTTCTTCAAAGTGATCTTTTATCGTCGTGGTATAGATATGGGTGGATTTTGAAGCGTCAAAAATCTTCAGATCCGACACTCCAATGCGCCCGTATATTTCCCAGATATTCTTTGATCCGTAGGAAACCTGCGAATAAACATGATGCTGCCGGATCGGATGGTTCGTATCATTCTTGTAAGTATCTTCATAATACCAGTAGCCGATGGCTGTATTCAGCCCCCCGGATTCCCTGGAAACGGTTTGCGGCGGACCGAACATTCCACCCACGGCAGACGGGGCCATGGACAGGATCAAAAATACCGGTATGATGAACAATCTAAATATTTTCGTAACGATTCTCCCTTTTGCTGAACTTATTCTTTCACAGTCGATGGTCCTGTCGTGGCATCACCTGTGCTCTCGTCTTTAAAAAAGAGAGACCTTGCCTTGCGTGACTTGATCGCTTTTGCGCGGTATTGGGCGTAGGCATCGCGAATGGCCACATAGGGATCAAGCGCCGCCCCCTGAAGGGATTCATATTCGCCGATGACCAGCGACGCGTTATTGATGATTTTGAAAGGCCGGATGCCGATGCCGGTGTACCAGGGCCCGAAATAGGAAAGCGGATCCAGAAAATATTCACCGGCGATATCCACGCTGTCGCGGGGGCTGGAAGGGCCGAGGACAGGCCAGAGAATGTAAAAACCATGTCCCACTCCATACATGCCCAGTGTCTGGCCGAAATCCGTGTCCTGTTTTGCCAATTTGATTTCTCCACCTGCCGCAGGATCAAGCAATCCACCAATGCCCCATATCGTATTGATCGTAAAACGGCCGAACTCAATGCCGGCGCCGCTGAAGTCGGTTTGCAGCAGACAATTGATGAAACGGATGGGGAATTTCGCATTGAAATAGAATTGTTTTACGCTGATTCGCGCGGGTTCGGGAACAATCCATTTGTAAACGGTTGCGACCGGCTTGACTGCCCAGTAATACAACTTGTCATTGAACTGGTATGAGATTCTGTTGAACGGTTCCATCGGATCGGCAATGGTCACTTTTGGTTCCGCGAACGGATCATCGTCGTAATCAAGATTCTGTTCATCGGAGTATGTATCTTTATCGGTGATGCCCGGCTTTCCCGTATTTTGTGCCGGAACACTTTCCGTTTTTGCCCGCGCCGGTTGTTGAACGGACAAAGAATTTTCCGGTGACTGTTGGGGTTCGGAAGCAAGACCGTAACCAGGAGTGAGCCCAGCGGCAATTAACAGGATCAGTGTCATAAGTGAAATGCAGTGTCTCATGAAAGGGCGCCCGTCATTTTATCCTGAGATATATTGTCTTTCGTCTTTCCTGTTTCATGCAGGTCTGGAAAAGCGGTTGCCGCCATCCGTAAAAAGAGCGGCAGAAAACCTTACTGCGTGTTGACCTTTTTTCGCAGGCTTTCCAGTAGTTTCTCCGGTGTGCCGCTGGCAAGGATGTCATTAAACTGGGTCCGGTAGTTTTGAATCAGGCTGACATTCTCCACTACCACGTCATAAACCTTCCACTTGCCGTCTTTGAGAATCATCCGGTAAAAAATGGGGATTTCTTTTGAGGATGTCACAATTTTTGATTGAATTTCCGCTTTGTCATCCGATGCCATGGTTTCCTTATAAAAAATGATCTTCTGGTTGGAATATTCCAGAATTTTATCCAGATAAGCTTTTTCCAGAACCTGTTCGAACAGATCGACAAATTCCTTGCGCTGCTCGGGTGTGAACTTGGTCCAGTTGCGCTGGAGAGTGCGTTTGGAAAATTCCATTTCATCAAACATGTCCTTGTAAATCACGCGGAGTTTTTCCGCCTTTACCTTTTTGGCGCTTGGGTCTTTCAGCTTGGGATCACGCAGCACGTCAAGCACTCTGTTGACCGTGGATTCGACGGCGGTCATTGGCGCTCCGGCGTAAACCGGAACGCATAATATGAGCATGATCAGCAAACTGAATATTACAATCTTTTTTATCATTGTCCGGGCCTCCTGTAGCCTATTTCTTTTCCTGTTCCGGTTCCTTATTTTTAGAAGAAACTTTTTTCAACTCTCCGAATGCGTATTTACTGATGAGCTGTTCGACATCCACCGCGGCCTGTGTGTCTGTGATCACCCCGTTGGGCTTGAGAAGATCGCCTCCTCCCCCCGGGTCGATGCTGAGGTACTTGTCCCCGATCAGACCCTCTGTTTTAATTGAGGCGATGGCGTCATCGTATATTTTGATGTCGTTTTTGATTCTCATTTCCACAACGGCGCGCAGGTTTTCCTGATCCATCGTGATTTTTTCCACGCGTCCGACGTCAATACCCAGGATATTTACAGGGCTTCCTTTTCTCAGCCCGGCAACCGTTGTGAAATTGGCCATCAGAGAGTAGGAATTATCTCCGAAAAGATTGACCTTGCCCAGCTTTACGGTCATATATCCGACGCAGAGCAGTCCAAAGACAACAAAGATGCCGACGATTGTTTCCATGGTGTATTTTTTCATTTTATTCACTCCTCCGCGGCGCAATTGAAACGCCCGATTTCTTTTTGTTGAGATTTTGCCAGGGCGATCACAGAATCCAGATCAGTTGTTGACTGCCCTTCGGCAATTCCGGCCACAATATTGAATTCGACCGATTCTCCCGCGGCCATTTTGCAGGCTCCTGTTCCGATGGCAGGAAGCACCTGTCTTTGAAAATCCGAAACAAAATCATCGATAATATTTTCTGTTTCGGCGAGATTTGAATATGGAAGCATGGTTATAATTTCGTTTGAACTGCGGCGCGTGGAAAAGCCGCCGATATCACCAAAATGCTTATCAATGTAGAGTCCCATGTTTCGAAGCGCTTCCTGGGCGGCATCGTGTCCGACTTTTGTGTAAATTGCAGTCAGCTCGTTCAGACTGAATACCACAACACAATAAGATTCTCCAACCTTTCTCCTTTTCAGCTGAAGGTGATTCAGCATCACGAACTGCCGTTTGGAGAAGAGACCGGTTAATTCTTTCTGCAGGGCTTCCAGGCTGCTGATTACTTCGTCCATGAACGGGTGTTCAAAATTTTCCAGTTCTTCCGGCGTTCCCTGAAAAACAATCTGCCGATCATAAAGTGCCAGAATGCGGTTCGAGATAAAATACACATCCGGTATTTCATGGCTGACGAGCACAGCGGTAAAGTTAAATTTTCTCTGGTACTGGGCAATCATGCTCAGGATTGCGTTTTTCCTGACGGGGTCCTGGCCGGTTGTGGGTTCGTCAAAAAGAACGATTTGCGGGTCCGTGATCAATGCGCGGGCCAGTGCCGCGCGCTTTTGCATTCCCCCGGAAAGTTCCGCCGGGTATTTGTGAATGGCATCGGTCAGTTCCGTTTGCTCGACTCTTGCCATGACCCTGCGGTCAATTTCCGCTTTTTTCAAATTGGTCGTTTCCCTCAGGGGAAGCGCGATATTGTCGTAGACGGTCAGGGAATCAAGCAGTGCATTGCCTTGAAACATATAGCTGATTTGTCCAAAAGCCTTGTTGATTTCCGACTTTTTCATTTCGGTAATCGGTTTGCCCTGAAAAAAAATTGTGCCGTCATCAGGCTGGATCAACCCGATGATGTGTTTGAGCATGACGCTTTTACCCGAGCCCGACAGGCCGATGATGGTCGTTATCTGCCCTTCATATATCTGCAAATTAACGTTTTCCAGCACGGTTTTTGTGCCGAATCGTTTGGTGACGTTTCTGAATTCGATAAGAGGTGTGTCCATTAAATTCTTCTATACCATCAGTGAAGTTACGACATAGTCGGAAACCAGAATCAGCACACAGGAAGTCACCACCGCCGAAGTGGTTGCCAGTCCCACCGCCTGTGCTCCGTGGCTGTCCCTGCGCATGTGCGCGAAATATCCCTGGTAGCAGCATACCGTGGCAACGATAACCGCGAAAACAATCGATTTTGTGAATCCATTTATAACATCACTCATTTCCACATAGGTATTGATGCTGTGCAGGTAGATGCCGCCGTTCAAACCCAGAAGCACAACGGCGGAAATGTAGCCGCCCAGAATTCCGACCAGGTCGAAAACAGCCGTCAGCAGCGGGAAACTGATGATGGCTGCTGAAATTTTAGGGCTGATCAGATACCGGATGGGGTTGATCTGCATGGTGCTGAGAGCATCGATCTGCTCGCTGATGCGCTGGACACCGATTTCAGCAGTTATTGCGGAGCCGGCCCGGGCTGTGATCATGATGGCTGTCAGCACCGGACCTAATTCCATGATCAGCGAGAGGGAGACCAGTGAGCCAACCGCGCCTGCCGCACCGAATTTAAGGAGGGTATGATAAGATTGCAGTCCGAGAACCATGCCGGTGAACAGACTGACCAGCATGATGATCGTGATGGATCTGGCTCCTATGAAATAAATCTGTTGGACAGTTTTAAAAAACTGCTTGCGTCCGAGGGTGCTAAGAAGCGCCAAACACAGAAAAATGGAGGCCGCTCCCATACTGTTGACCCAATCCATGATCGTCCGGCCGACAAAAGTGAAGGGACGCAGGAAAGGCGAAACTTGTTCTCCATTTGTCGATTCGGTCATGTTGTTCCCAAAAGCAGCCACGGATTGATTTCCTTTGAGGTTAATATACAAAATAACGATTTCTCATAGCATCGCCAACTTCATTTGACAAGAAATTCCTTGTACCGAAAACAGCATGAAAACAATACGTTTTTTCATCCGGAATCGTTTTGTGACGTTGTCGTTTCCGATATTGACAGTTCAAATCAAAGTGAATATATTACCGTCGCAA
>CAYMYR010000038.1:0-27377 GCA_964394715.1 uncultured Smithella sp. | reverse complement strand
TTTTCATCATGGCAATGCATCCTTTTCATGTACGCGAAGTATAGGAAACGCGGTTTGGTATGTCAAGGTAATCTTGACCACGAAATATATAGTGCGAACGGTGTTTGTTACGTTTTTAAAAGCTGAAGATAATAAGCTTTAAAACTTGAATTTCTTTTCTCGAATTATTGTTACACAGGCATCAACTGAATCAGCATCATAAAGTATTCCCCTGTATTTTGCGATCTCCTGCAATGCCACTTCAATTCCCAATGCCGGACGATATGGACGGTGGAAAGTCATTGATTCAACAACATCCGCTACCGCAACGATTTTGGATTCACGAAGAATCTGATCACCAGTCAACCCACTCGGATATCCCGAACCATCAATCCGCTCATGATGCTGCAAAGCAATCTCTGCAATGGGCCAGGGAAACTCAATTTTTCTTAACATCATCCATCCGGCTTGCGGATGGATTTTCAGATGCATCATTTCTATTTCACTGATCGGCCCCGGTTTAACCAGGACTTCTATGGGAACCGCCAATTTTCCAATATCGTGAATGAGGCTTGCATAATAAATACCTTCTATCTGCTTATTTGACAGACCCATTTCCACTGCCATGGCGCGGCAAAGATCAGCAACATGCCTCTGATGACCGCCGGTATATGGGTCACGCATTTCAATAATCGTTGAAATTGTATTGATAGCACCTTCTATGGTTTTTTCAAGGCTGTTCATGCTGTTCTTCAGCATGGCTTCAATCGTTTTTCGCTCTATGATTTCTTTGTTCAGATGCTCGTTAACCTGCTGAAGTTCCTGGGTACGCTCCAGGATTTTTTGAGTTCGCTTTTTGACCTCGGATTCAAGATGTTCGCGATACAGTCTGTTTTCTTTTAAAAGGTTTGCGCGCTCGATGGCCTTATTCAGAGCAATTTCCAGGACACCCATATCGTAGATTGGTTTGGTTATGTAATCCCATGCCCCCAGTCGGATTGCCTCAATAACATCATCAATATCGCCGGTTCCGGAAACCATAATAATGGGAGTTTCAGGAGATTCTTTTGTCAATTCACTGATAAAGCCCAAGCCATCGAGTATCGGCATTTTCAGGTCGCACAGCACGATGTCCGGATTTTCCTGTCGGAACACATCAAGACCCTGCTTGCCGTTTTCACCTTCCAGGGTTTCATAATTATGATCCTCCAGAAAAGCGGCGAAGTTTTTTCTGACAACCTTCTCATCGTCAATAATAAGAACCTTCATAAATTATGCTTTTCCTTCAAGGAGTTTTAATATTCCTTTGGTTAAAACACCCATATCCATTAAAGGCTTTCGGAAAACCTGTTCGGTCCTGATGCCTATCTCTTCCAGTGAACTGGAAATGGAATAATTGATGGAACCCGTATGAATAAGGAACTTCAATAACGGTTGGAGTTCATGTGCTTTTACAATGAGCATATCGCCATCTATCCCCGGAAGCCGCATATCGATAATGGCAACATCAATTTTTTGCTTTAAAAGAATATCCAACGCTTCTTCGCCGCTGACAGCGGAAAAAACCATAAATCCCTCGTCTTCCAGAAAAGCGGCAACGTTCGAACAGACCGCAATTTCATCATCGACGACTAACACTTTGATATTTGATATGTCCATTTAACCCCCCTCAACGTGAAACGGGTAGTTTGATAATAAATGTTGATCCTTTATTTTTCTGTGATTTTATTTCTATCGTTCCACCATGATTGTTCGTAACGATAAAGTAGGACACCGACAGACCGAGTCCGGTTCCGATCCCGACATCTTTGGTGGTAAAAAAAGGCTCAAAGATGCGCTTGCGCACCTCTTCGTCCATACCGGGACCATTGTCTTCAATTTTCACAATAACCATGCCATGTTTTTGAAAAATAGAAATTTTAATTATCGGTTTATCATGAATATAAGTTTTATGGGATATGGCCTGAGCGGCGTTTTTTAAGATATTGAGGATGACCTGCTGGATTTCAGTGGCAATACATGTCACTCTGGGAAGCAACTGTGAATATTCTTTCTGAATTTCAATGTGTCTGAAGTCAAATTGTTTTTTCAGGTCATAATCTTTTTCCGCAAGGCCAATTGTTTTATCGACCAGATCGACAAGATCTTCCGGAACCTTTTCGGATTTACTCTTGCGGCTGAAATTCAGCATATTGGAAACGATTTTTGAGGCACGATCAGCCATTTCCATAATTCCAGCTATCATCGAAGTAACCTGGCGTTTCTCCATATATTTAGCGATAACATCTATGTTCGTGCCTACTTCTTGAGCGGCCTGAATATTTGTATGGAGCTTATTGGAAACACGTCTCAAAATATTCTGGGCAGCCATCATGATACCGCTGATGGGGTTATTGATTTCATGTGCCATGCCCGCCGCGAGACTGCCGACAGATGCCATTTTCTCCGACTGAATCATCATCTCTTCAAACTGCACGCGCGAGGTGATATCATCGACGCGTATCACCGCCCCCTGAATTCCGTTGGCGATAAGCGGATACACAACAATGTCGTATAATCGGGTTTTACCCTTGACGGTATAACCCACTTTTTCAAACTTCTTGGGTCTTTTTTCCTTGATGGCTTCATGAATGTTCTGGAGATATGCGGAAAACTGGGGCATAAGTTTTTCGATGCTGTTACCACAGGCTTCTTTTTCACTTAACTGGGTTATTTTTTCAGCTTCCATGTTCCACTGTGTTACCTTCCCGTCTGAATCAACGCCAATGAGAATGGACGGCATGGAATCAAAAATATTTTTCAGATAAAGACGAACCTCATTTAATTCGAAGTTTGATTTCTGAATGGCACTTACCATCATATTGAAAGCACGGGCAAGGTAGCTTAATTCATCGCCTCCCCGGATCAGCACTTTGACGTTTAAATTGCCAAGGTAAACCTGTCGAATCCCCTCAACAAGCTTTCGGAGTGGATAGAGCAGCGTGCCCAGGAAAAAGATCCTAAAGACCAGTAATATGAATAACAGCAGGCCCAAGAGCATCAAAATCAATTCCGTTGCTGCAGGATGAATGTATTGACGGTATTTTACATAGTCAAACCCCACTTCATATATGATGTTCTTTGACGGTTCCTGATACATAAAGACAACGGCATTATCTCCTTCCGTCTGGAGTTTCCTGTAGAATCTTTTTCCCGTTGAACGCAGAGGCTGAAAGTATTGCAGGATTTCATGCTTAAGAGCTTTTCCATTTAATGAACTTGAGTTAAGATAATTCATGACAACGGTTTTAAAATCAAGCATGTACGGGTCAACGGATGTTAATAAATTCATTAACTCGGCCCGGAAATTGTCATCCCTCAGTTTCTGGATCTTTCGATTATAGTAAGACACATAAAAATCAATCCTGGTCAGATAGGCTCTAAGTTCACCCATATGATTGCCGATGTCGATGCGGGTTGTAATGTAGTGGTCCAGAGTTTGCGTGTATCCTGTCAGATGAGGATATTTCTTCTCAGACACCCGGAGGAATTGACGTAAAGAACCGGCATCAGTGCATTCATTCATTTTTTCAATGAAATATGTATTCTCAAAATTGGTTTTTATCAGACGAGTATCGATGTCTTTGGTTTGAAAATCGGCCGGTACATCCATAACATCCGATTCAGCATAATATAATATTATATATGAAAGATCCGACGGCCTGTATTTTGAGTCTGAAATAACGCGGTATATTTGCTGCCGGTGGATTTCATCAAAGGCAAATTCTTTGTCTGTCAAAAAGAAATAGCTGATGCCTTGTAAAATCATTAGAAAGGTGACCAGACTGATATTGATGACTTTCGTTACCAGGGTCGTTTTATCACGGGTGCTGTTGATATAGATGATGGAAACGAAGAAAAAACCGAAAACATTTACCATTGCCCATGTGATTTGAAAAACTTCCCTATCTAACAACCCCTCCCGGCTTAGAACATTGGTGATAGAGGGAATGATCGTTCCGGCAAGATATGCCAGACCAATCAACAGGACGATCAGCCGTTCCCATCCCTTTACCAGGACTAATTTATAGATAAAAACAAAGACAAATAACACGATATATAACATGATGATCATACCGATGACTTCACTGATCTTATCGGCTGAAAAATCCCAGTAATGACCGTCAAAATGATAGATTTTTTGCGAATGAAGTGTCACGTAAAAGAATATGGCGGTGACGATAAAAGAAATTATATACAGAAAGGAAAGAAGTGCTTTAGCTGTTTTTGGGTTAGCATCCTCCGGATAATGTAAAAGAAAAAGAATGGCATGTGCTTCTGCGAGCAGGATTATACCCACAGTGAACCACCGATGATAAGCGCCAAAAGGATGATAAACGCTGGCGGCGAAGAAATAGGCAAAATTAAAAATCGTAAGGAACAAAAAAGCAAGGCACAAATGAAATGTCGCCTTGGATTTGTTGGGAATACTGAAAAGAAAAATTGTAATGGTCAGATGGAACAGGGTGGGAATCAGCGCGCCAATGGAAAAAAAATTGAAATAAATATTCTCAAAAATTCCCATAAGGATTCCCATTTTTGAAAAGAATTTACTTTCATTTAAACTATAGGAAACGCGGTCTTTAATGTCAAGGATATCTTAGCTGAAACAAACGCCTATAATGGAATTAAAATTCGGCGCTTTGAATAAAGCGGACGGCGTTGTGGAAAATGGCCAGTCCCTGGCCTTCTTCGGGAAGGTTTTCCCGCGTCCAGCGGGGATGGTTGGTGCGATGCAGGAACGCTTCGGGATGCGGCATCAGTCCGAAGAGCCTTCCTGTTTCATTGCAGATGCCGGCAATGGCGTGCGTTGATCCGTTGGGGTTGTCAGGATAGACCGTCGTGATTGCACCTGCCGCATTGCAGTACTGAAACACGACAAGGTTTTTTTTCTCGATCTTCTCCAGCACGGATGCGCTTTTTGCAACAAACTTCCCTTCGCCGTGACGCACAGGATAATACACAAGATCAATATCTCCGGTGAACACGCAGGGACTCTTCGCGTTGGCCCTGAGATACACCCAGCGGTCTTCGAAACGTCCTGAATCATTGAATGTCAGGGTCGTGCTCTGTTTCGTGAAATTGTTGTCAAGAGCGGGCAACAGTCCAAGCTTTACCATCAGCTGAAAACCGTTGCAGACCCCCAGGATCAGGCCGCCCGCATTGATGAATTTCAGCAACTCTTCGATGAGCATTTCATCGGCACCGGAAATGGGCGCGTGCAGAAAGCGGTTGGCCCCGGCCTTTGCCGAACCCAGATCATCGCCGTCGAGAAAGCCGCCCGGAAGATTTAAAAAATGATAGCCGGAAAGTTTCTTCGCTCCGAAAAGCAGTTCACTGATATGCACAATGTCAACCATGTCGGCACCGGCCAGCTTACAGGCATGTGCCATTTCCATTTCACAGTTGGTGCCGTTGCCGGTCAATACGATGGCTTTCACTTTGCGAAGCATATCTTTTCATCCTGTCTTAAAAATTAAGCGGCTTTTGCCAGGCTTCTTTTAATTGATTGATTTTGTCTTTAACAATCAGCCGGCCATTGATTCCTGTTACCTCAAACCATCCATCGGCCGAAACAAAGCCGATTTCTGCAAAAACATTTCCGGTCATGGCCTTTTCAAACCTGCGCTGATTCCCGGGATGAATGGTCACGACAAAGCGGCTGGCCGTTTCGGAAAACATAATATAGTCATTGCGCTTTTTCCCGCGATAGGGAACATCTTTTAAATCGACGTGCATTCCCAGGCCCCCGGCAAAGGCGGTTTCGGCAAGCGCAACACCCAGGCCTCCGTCAGAACAGTCGTGGCAGGAGGCAACCAGGCCCGCCGTGATCGCCCTTTGCAATGCACGATAAAGTTTCATGGCCTTTTTAGCGTTCACCTGCGGCACTTTGCTGCCCACTGATCCGTTTTGCGCAAACCATTCAGATCCTCCCAGTTCATCCCGGGTTTCGCCCAGGATATAAACCAGGTCCTGAGGTCGCTTGGCATCCATGGTCACCGCTTTTCGCACGTCCCTGATTTTGCCGATCACGGAATAAAGCAAGGTCGGCGGCACGGAGATTTTTGTTTTGCCTATGGAATAATCATTTTTCATGCTGTCCTTGCCGGAAATGCAGGGCACACCATAGGCAGTGGTGTAGTCATAAATCGCCATGTTGGCCCGAACCAGCTGCGCCAGCTTGTATTCTCCGTCCGGCGTTTTGACAGACTTCACCGGATCGCACCAGCAGAAGTTATCCAATCCTGCCAGATGATCCAGGTCCGCACCCACCGCCACGGCGTTTCTCACCGCCTCGTCAATGGCACAGGCGGTCATGTGGTAGGCATCGATGTCGCTGTAACGCGGACAGATGCCGTGTGCAACCACAACGCCCTCCATGGAATCCAGAAGCGGCCGGACAATGCCCGCATCCGACGGGCCGTCGTTTTGAACGCCCACCATTGGTTTCACCACGGAGCCGCCCTGAACTTCGTGATCGTACTGGCGGACAACGGATTCCTTGGAACAGATATTGAGTCTCGAAAGCATGCGGATGAGAGCTTTCCCCAGATCCGCGGGTTCGGCAAAAACCGGCTCGGGGTGTTTCGGAGCTTTCCATCTTGCAGAAAGCTTCATCTGCGGAACGCCGTCGTGCAGAAAATCCATATCCAGGTAAGCCACCGTCTTTGAACCATAGCAGACATGAAATTTGCCCGAATTTGTGAATTTGCCCAGCACGGTGGCTTCCACGCCCATCCTGCGGGCCAGGCTCATGAACCTGTCAACCTTTTTCGGATCGACGGCCAGCGACATGCGTTCCTGTGCTTCGGACACCAGGATTTCCCAGGGTTGCAGACCAGCGTATTTCAAAGGGGCCAGTGACAGATCGATTTCGCATCCGCCCGAGTAGGTTGCCATCTCCCCCACCGAGGAAGACAGCCCTCCCGCTCCGTTATCGGTGATTGCACGATAGAGGCCGCGGTCCCTGGCCACCAGCAGAAAGTCTGTCATTTTCTTTTGGGTGATGGGATCGCCGATCTGAACAGCCGTCACCGGCGAGCCTTCGTGGAGTTCTTCTGAAGAAAAAGTCGCGCCGTGAATCCCGTCCTTGCCGATCCGCCCGCCCGTCATAATCACCAGGTCACCGGGTCGGATTTCTTTGGTGTGCGAGGGCCTGCCGTTGATTCTGGAAGGCATGATTCCGGCTGTGCCGCAGTATACGAGGGGCTTGCCCAGGTATCGCTCGTCAAAGACGATGCTGCCGTTGACGGTCGGGATGCCGCTTTTGTTGCCGCCATGTTCGACGCCTTCCCGCACGCCCTCATAAATCCTTCGCGGATGCAGGATGCGGGGCGGCAGCTTTTTTTTATGGAAAGGCGACGCAAAACAAAACACATCGGTGTTAAAAATCAGTTTTGATCCCAGCCCTGTGCCGAAGGGATCGCGGTTGACGCCGACAATGCCGGTGAGCGCCCCTCCGTAAGGATCGAGCGCCGAGGGCGAATTATGCGTTTCGACCTTAAAGACGAGATTGTGATGATCATTGAACTTGATGACTCCCGCATTATCAACAAAAACGGAGAGGCAGAAATCCTTTTTCCCTTTGGCTTTACGGATTCTGGCCGTTGAGCCTTTGATATACTTTTTGAAAAGGGAATCAATTGTCAGTTGATGGCGGCCATCGGTATAATGGATCCTGCTGTTAAAAATTTTGTGTTTGCAATGTTCCGACCAGGTCTGCGCCAGGCATTCCAGTTCGACATCCGTAAT
Source organism: uncultured Smithella sp. (assembly GCA_964394715.1). Classification (GTDB taxonomy): domain Bacteria; phylum Desulfobacterota; class Syntrophia; order Syntrophales; family Smithellaceae; genus UBA8904. The sequence continues at coordinate 19,607 of CAYMYR010000038.1, read as the reverse complement.
CATTTCATCCAACCCCGCTTTTTTTCGGGCCAGGATGACGGAGGGATTTTGAAAATACGCCTGAAGGGCGAGCATCTCTTCCAGGTTCAATGCCAGGAGCTTATCGCGGCTGATTTCCAGCAGGTCTTCATCGGTGAGGTCTGTCAAATCGATCCGCGTCACCTGCGGTTCGTCTTTTCCGATCACCTGCGGAACATGCGCGGGCATACCGGCTCGAAAATCAAAATCAGCTGCGGGAAGCACCTGATGACGTTCGATCAAATCGTTTGCCAGAAGTCCGGAGGCAATGGTTTCAGCCCCCGCTCTGGATACTTGTCCTGAAACCAGATACTGGCGCGATGTGTAAACATTGATTTTCCGGGAAGCGGCTTCGCCACCGAGCAAAAGCTCAATCGCTTCGCGCGCCGTTTTGCCGACGTTGTCGGTAACGCCCGGACGGAAACCGACTTCAATGAGCCAGTCAAAATTCGCGGCCAGCGGACGGTTGATGGAAAATTCCTGGATGACCGGATCAGAAAGCGGCCCTGAAGCGGCTTCACGAAGCTCGACTGCGCTCAATTCGCCGTCAATCGTGTAGACTTCGATTGTGGCTACATTTGACACTTTAAGCGACAGGGTATCGATGATCCGCTTTTTTGTCTTTTCGCCAAGCGCGTCGCGTATTCCGGTCTTAAATCCAACCTCTATTCTGTTTGCCATGATTTATCCTGATATTTCTGACATTTTTGATCCGTCTTCCACAAAGCAGACGGTGCGTTTATACCCAAAAGGCTGTAAGAAAGCAACTTACAAAAATGAATCACTCCTGGAACATAAATATCATTCCGCACGATATAAAAAAGTACTGGCAATATATTCCGAAAAGAATTAAATTGCCAACAAAATGAAGCCTTTCAAAACCTCCGTCCGGATCACGGCAGGTCAATTGCATTCTGCGGGCCCTCCGGCAAAACAGCAGCGTGAAGCGAAAAACCATGCAAACGAAGCACCAGTCTCAAAATCATAAAAAGTCACCCCTTATTATTTATATGGTTTCCTGCCTTGTTTTGTTGTGCTCGGTTGCTTTTGCCGACGGACCTTTGAAAGACAAAGACCGGGAAGAATCTCTTTTGGGTTTTCTTACCGGTTATTATGAAGTGATCGGAAAGCGCCCCAACAGAGGCTGCACATATCATGGAACTGCGACATTGACGCGTAAAGATAATGAACTGATCGTTACCCGCAGTATCAACGGCAAAAAGACAACAGGAATCGCAAAAATTATAGCTGCTACCGCTGACGATATCCCGATTTTACAGGCTGATTTCACAGAAGGCAGACAAAAGCACAGAATCATTTACATGATCGGCTCCGATCTGGACAACTTCGCGCGCCTCACCGGCAAGGTGTATTTTCCCGACAGGGAAACCAAATTTCCCGGTCTGGAGGCTCTGTTTATTCGGGATGTCTCAGAATAATACGGCACAAATTCGATGCAAAAGGTAAACAGATTATGAAAAAAGATTTTATTTTTCTCGGCGGAGCCATCCTGCTGTTGATTTTGCTTGTCGGAGGATGGTGGTTTTTCAGCCGTCCCGATCGGGGAACAACCGGCTCGGTGAGCACGCAGTTTCGGTGGATCGGGCCAAATGACAAGATCGTGGTGGACGGCTTTGATGATCCCAAGGTCCAGGGCGTGGCATGTCATATCGCGCGCGCCCAGACCGGCGGGGTGAAAGGCGCCCTCGGTGTTGCGGAAGATACAAGCGACGCCAGCATCTCCTGCAGGCAGATCGGTCCAATTAAATTCAAGGGCACACTTGTAGACGGCGAAAAGGTCTTTGACGAACAGCGCAGCCTTGTTTTCAAGTCGCTGCAGGTTGTGCGCTTTTTTGACCGCACGCGAAACGTCCTGGTCTACGTGTCCTACAGCGACCGGGTCATTTCGGGCAGTCCGAAGAACAGCATCAGCACAGTGCCCATCATGGGATGGAAAAGCCCCTGATCGTATTCAGCCTAGGCAGCGTAGGCATTTAGAAAATGTGGTTCATCCGGTCGATGCGTACTTCGTATTGAACATTTCATTTGATAATGCTCACCTCGCCGTGATATTCTAAAAATATAAAGTAGCATTAGGACTGTGGGAAATATTCCCGTCTGTATGGCCTAATAGGGTGGACAGGTTTCAACTTATTACTCTGATAGGACGGACCGCTCGCTCATTCTCGCCAGGCTTTTGATCATCCCTGTTGTCGTCAAGGAATCCTGTTTTCACATACGAACAAAATCAATTCAAATAAGCAATGTATTCAAGGATTAATATTCTATAGTGGGTAAGTTGGACAGCAGTGCACACAAGATATGTAATGACCTTGTTAAAAATAACAAAAGGAAGGCGGGCGAGACGATGAAAAAAGCATGGATGATGGGTTTAGTGGTTATGATGTCAGTGGTTTTTATAGGAGTGGCGTTAGCCGGTAACGAGATCGGTTCCAATACTTACTTCGGTGAAGACGCCGGGAATTCCGGTGGCGGAGATTACAACTCTTCCTTTGGTTCTCAAGCCGGTTACAGTCTCGCAACCAGCGGAAACTACAACAACTTCATGGGATATCGTGCCGGCTATGCCAATACCACCGGTTACGACAACAACTTCATGGGGCATATGGCCGGCAGATTTAACACCAGCGGTGCCTCCAACAGCTTCATGGGGTCTCATACCGGTCGATCCAACACCATCGGTGACTACAACACCTTCGTAGGAAGTGGAGCTGGATACTACAACTCAACCGGCAGCTATAACAATATCGTCGGTGTTGATGCCGGCAAGGGACAAAGCACTCTGTCCACCGGATCTCATAACAACTTTATGGGGTATCGAGCCGGCTATAAAAACACCTCCGGAAGTTCCAACAACTCTACAGGGTCTTTCGCTGGATATTACAACACCACCGGCAGCTACAACAACTTTTCCGGGTATGCCGCAGGTTACAAAAACACTGCCAGCCTCAACAATTTTTCGGGGACTTATGCCGGCTATAACAACACCAGCGGAACGGCCAACACCTTTCTGGGCTCTTATGCCGGTCTTAATAACATTACCGGTTCTTACAATACCTACCTTGGATATGCCGCTGGCTATAACTCCAACGGATCCGGGAATGTTTTTATTGGTAATTTCGCTGGGGCTTTTGAAACAGATTCCAATAAGCTTTATATCGCCAATTCATACACCTCTGTCCCGCTCATCGAGGGAGACTTTGCCACCGGGGTTGTGACGGTCAACGGAGCCATTGTGCAGACGTCCAGCAGGGCATATAAGGATAATATCAGGGAGCTGAGCATCAAAGAGGCATTGGATACCCTGGAAAAACTCAATCCGGTTACATATGTCTATAAATCTGACAGGAACCAGCAGCACGTGGGATTCATCGCTGAAGATGTTCCTGAACTTGTTGCAACGAAAGACCGCAGGGGATTAAGTTCCATGGATGTTGTAGCGGTTCTCACAAGGGCCGTGCAGCAACAGCAGGCTGTCATCGAAGAGCTGCAGGAGAAGCAGCGTAAAATCGATGAACAGCAAAAGATTATCACTGCACACTCAGAGGAGATAGCTGAACTTAAACGATTGTTGATTCTGTCCAATGCCGTGTCAAAAGCGGATTGAATAGTAATTCAATAGAAACTGCTTCTTTTCATGAAAGGAAAATGAAAAAGGAATTTGTTGTTTTGTAACGAATGAGGCAGGGCCAAAAACGGCTCTGCCTTTTTGCGTCTTACAAACGGAAATCATTTATTCCCGACGATATACCCAAGTGCAGTTTTGCAGGTGAATAATGCTATTTTCTTCTTGGTATCCAAGAATCGTCAACCTCTACGAACATGCAAGATTCCGATCAAATAACCAGAAAACGTCGCCGGACAGGTCAAAATCGTTCAGATAGCCTGAGGTCCGGAAAAAATTTATTCGGCAACCGTGAAGACTTCTGTGTACCCGTCCTTTCGGATCATTTTTTCATAATCAGCAGCCTGATTGAGATCTGTACATCGTCCGGCCCTGACCCTGTAAAAAACCTGGTCGCCTCTGTCATACGTCACGATATGCGCGTTTGGGTATTTCGCGGCAAGCCTGGCCTTAAGTCTTTCCGCGTTGTTTTTATCAATAAACGCGCCGACCTGAAATGTAAAATTACCCGATGAAAAATCGACCGGCACCGCCCTGCCCGCGCCCGGCCTGATTGCCTGTCCGATTGCCGCGATCTCAACCCTGGCCGTCCCTGCCCCGATCATGTCGATTCTCTTTGCCGCCTCCCGGGAAAGATCAATGACCCTGCCCTGAACAAACGGGCCCCTGTCGTTGATCCGAACTTCGACTTCCCTGTTGTTTTCAAGATTGCTCACCCTGACGAGTGTGCCCAGGGGAAGGGTTTTGTGAGCGGCCGTCATGCTATCCATGTCATATATCTCACCGTTCGCGGTCCGCTTCCCATGGAAATCAGGGCCGTACCAGGAGGCTGTTCCCCGCTCGCGAAATCCTTTTGCGTCACCCACCGGCTGATACCACTGCCCCAAAACCTTGTATGGTTTGGGATAACCGGGTTTCACCACGGGAGGTTTTTTGGCGCAGCTGCAGCAAAGAAAAAACACAAGAATCATCAGAGAACAAGATTTCAGGGCTGTTGAATATTTTTCAAATTTCATTGGATTTTTTGATCATATCTATGTTTGTCAAAACTATATGGAATTCAGGCAAGGCTGTCAACGAAAAACGGTCCTCTTCCGGGTAAATGTAACTCTGCAGAAATGGTTGAAGAATTACGCCGTGGGAAGACTTTTTTTTCAGACAATATGACCGGATCTTACAGTTCACTCTTGCACATCTTTGCACAGGATTGCCTTGACATGCGCTGCAGGTCTTCTTATACTTCAACGTTCAAAAAGGAAGTTATGACACCATCATATATTGCGAGTATAATTAACTTCGGCAGGACTAAATAGTAAACCAATAACCTGGAGGATAAAATACATGAAGAAATTTTCTGCCTTTTCAGTAATCTTTTTGCTTTGCCTGCTGACAACCACTCTTTACGCCGCGCAGACGGATAATACCAAGTGCAAGGATCATCCGTTCTTTACCAGGATGCCTGGCTCCTATATTTACAATTGCGATCATAAGCAGTTCGATGGCCGTGATTTTAACATGGGCAAGGGACAGATCATCCATGTCGAAGGACAACTATGGTGGATGACCTACTATCCTCAAAGCGATCTTAAGTCAAAACCAAGCGAACTCCAGATCCATCGCAATTTCGAGAATGCCATTCTGAAACAGGGCGGTACGCTGGTTGGCACGGCCACCAACAAAAAGCAAATCTACAAAATGAATAAGGACGGCAAGGAAATCTGGGTTGAAGTTTGGGCGGATTTTACCGGAAAGTACGGCTTCACCATCATCCAGAAGGAAGCCATGGCCCAGGATATTGTTGCCGATGCAAAAGTTTTTTCCAACGACATCAGAACCACAGGCCACGCAACTGTCTACGGGATCTATTTTGACACCGGAAAGGCTAACATCAAACCGGAATCGGCAAAGGCCATCGCGGAGATCGTCAAGCTTCTCAAGTCGGATCCCGGCCTCAAGATTCATGTTGTGGGACACACGGACAACATCGGCAGCGTAGAAAGCAACCTTAAGTTATCCCAAAGTCGTGCGGATTCAGTTGTCCAGGAACTCCGTAATAACGGTATTTCCCCTTCACGTCTGAAGGCTTTTGGTTGCGGTCAGTTCGCACCCGTGATGTCAAACGACAACGAAGAGGGCCGGTCAAAAAACCGCCGGGTAGAACTGGTAAAACAATAATACAGATTTTGAAACGCGGGCACATTATCCCGGTTGATATGCTCATTCAAAAACCGGTCCCGGATCATTGAAAATCAGGCGGGGTCAGCGCTCGCGTTTAAAGGGTGATTATTGTCAGGCTTGCATCCCTTCGGAATGCGGACAAACCGGTGAAGAAAACTTTGTTGCACATTGTTCAAGCCAGGAAAGCCCGGGAGCATTTCATGTCACTGGATCTGAATAGAACAGGACCCCGCCCTGCATGGTTTCCTGAATCGCCCCTTCCTGCTTAAGCGCCTGAAGGTATACATACGTATCGTTGAGCGCCATGAATTTTTCCCAGTCGTCCCAGCCGGCGGCCGCGGCACCGGTGATGTCAGCGCATACCTCGAAGGTGGTTTTAGGCTGGGCCTTCAGAAACCTTCGCAGCGCTCCTTTTTTGAATTCGTGATGGGCACGAATCTCCCGAATCCGCTCTTCAATACCTGAAAAGGAATTACCGTGCCCCGGGTGAACCGTCTCAATCGGCATTTTTTCAATGACGGCAAGTGATTCCAGATAGCTTGGCAGCGGCTGAAAAACCTCATCATAAATGTTCGGGCTTAAACTGGGCGGAATGTAAGGCAGGATGTGATCACCGGCAAGCAGCAGTCGTTCGTCCGGAAAGAAAAAACAGACGTGACCCGCCGCGTGGCCCGGCGTGAAAATGACCTCGAATGAACGGCTGCCGAAACGGCGGATTTCATGGTCACGCAGCAAGGACTGAACTTCAAATTTCGGAATCCGGCTGCTGACGTCTTCGATCTCTTCAACAATGGCCTCCACATCGCGGGGAGGTACACCGTGCCTGGTGAAAAAAAGTCTGGCCTGCCCGATTAACTCATCCACCCGTTGAAAATGTGAGTGAACCTGATGGGAGGCTTCCGTCAGATGCAGGTTCGTTTTTGATTTTTCCTGAAGGATACCGGCCATTCCGCAGTGATCGGTATGCACATGAGTAAGATAAATATCTTTGATCCCTGCCGTGGAGCAGCCGATGCTTTCCAGGTCCGCTTCCAGCTTTTCCAGTGCGCCGGGTACGATCATGCCGGTATCGAACAACGCGATATCCTTGCCATCAACCAGCGCGTACGCATGGACATGACGCAAACGAAACGGCATGGGCAGCGTGATACGGTAAAAGTTGTCGGAAATTTCAGTGATCATGGAAAAATCCCTTCTATGAAGTAAGCTGCAATCATGGCCGCACAGGTGAGACTGTGGATCCGGATCATGGCAAGGTTTGCCGGGGCCATTGCCAGGGGATCATTCAGATGACGCTTCATGATGACAAAAGACTGGACGGCAAGGGGCAAGCTGATAAGACCAAGCAAAACAAAAGGCGACAAAATCTTCAAAAAACCGGTGACTGCCAGCACACCGTAAGCGATGACCAGTCCCGCTGCATATAAAGCGGCGCCGGTTTCTCTTCCGAACCGGGCAACCAGATTCCATTTCCCGCCGCGCCGGTCCTCTTCATAATCGGGGATTTCGTTAATCATAATCATAGACCACATCATGAGTCCCGGGACAAGTGATGCAATCAGCGGCTCCCGGGCAAAAGTTCCTGCCTGCACATAGTAAGAACCCAAAACAATGACCGGACCGAAATTGACCAGGAGCCCCGCCTCCCCGAATCCCCGGTAGCCGAAACGTACGGGGGGCGCCGTGTAGAAAATGGAAGAGGCCATGCCGAAAAGCCCCAGCACCAGGACAGGCCATCCGCAGGCATAGGTCAGGTATATTCCGATGGCCACCGTCATGCCAAAAAACAGAGCGGCGGCTTTCAGCATCTGCGAGTCTTTCAGCAGGCCTTCCGTCAGGACGCCGCTCCCGCCGGTGAAGAAATTTTTTTCTTCACCCTTCTGCAGGTCAACGGCGTGACGGTAATCAAGGGCGTCGTCCGTCAGGTTGAGACCGAAGTGATTGACGGCAACACCAAAAACGACCAGCACGAAGTGAAACAGGTGAATCGGATAGCCATGCGCCCAGGCAATCATGCCACCCAGCAGCGCCGGCAGAATGCTGGGTCCGACAAAGTGAAGGCGAAGTGCACGCAGCCATACAACCGGAACAGGAACGGGTTTTGCCCGATCCCGGCCAGCGTTCATATTCGTCAAGTTTTCTGACCTGATTCTCATTTCCGCCTTAACCGAGCTTCCGTTCCGCCTGTTTGCAAACTCAAAACCGTTTCGCGGGTCACTTTTTATTTGAATTTTTCAGAATCTCCAGAATTTTATCATGATACCGCCAGACCAGTAACAAGACAATGATTGCCGTAACTGTGACAACAGCGAGCAGCGGATATTGTTCGTTGCGGGCAATATTGCCGCTGATGGACAGCATCGCCGTGCCGAAAAAGCGGCCGACTGTGGAGATGATAATGAACGTCATCACCGGGATGCGGCTGACGCCCATGATGTAGCACAGGTAGTCCTTGGGAAATCCCGGGATCAAAAAGAGCAGGAAGGAAACCAGCAGCCCCTTGTGTTCCATGAAATGGTCAAATTTTTCGAACACCTCTTTTTTAACGACTTTTTCCAGAAGCGGCTCGCCGAAAAAGCGTGCCAGCATAAAGGCCAGCCAGGAGCCCAGCGTCAGACCGATGGTAGAATAAAGGGTCCCCCACAGAGGCCCGTACAAATAACCGCCAATGAAGCCGCTGATTTCCCCAGGAATGGCCGCAATAACCACCTGAACAATCTGTAGCACAATGAAGACAGGAACATCGTAGCGCGAAGATTTGATAAAGCTGATGATTTTATCTTTGTCTTTAAAAAAAAGGTAAAGATCAAAATGGATGAAAAGATAGACACCGAAGCCGATCAGTGCAAGCAGTAATACAAGGCGAAGAGTCAAATTTTTGTTCATGCAGGGATCTCTTTGATCTGTTACCGTCATGTTTACTGAATTTTTCTATATGAATAAGTATTTTTCGTCAAACTGTTTCGGACGAACAGACCATCAGCGATACAACCGCTTCCGGAGGAAGGGTCTCCTTGAAGATCAAAATGGTTGACTAAATAAAATAGATATGTAAGAAAAACGCATTCTTGACCTAATATCAAAGAAATACTGTACGCATATTGACTGTTTTACAAGGGGGAAGTTATTATTATGTCAAAAGTACCGCAAAAACTGGATAGAAAAAAATCTGAAATCTATAAGGATGCTCTTATCAGCAAGTTTGGTGAAAGAAAACCCGAATACTCCACCATGGGGAGGGCTATCAAGAATCCCCACAAAAAATTCCGCGAGGTCGTCTGCGTGGAAGCCTGCCGGACACCCTACGGACGTTCCGGTGGCGCGCTGAAAGATTTCACAGCCATGGAGTTGGGCGCAATGGCGATTAAAGAAGTACTGCGCCGCACAGAAGGAAAAGTAAAACCGGCGGATGTTGACTATATTTTTATGGGGCAGGTGGTTCCCGCCGGATGCGGCCAGATTCCGGGCCGTCAGGCAACCATCCTCGCAGGCGTACCCGAATTTGTGCCTTCCATCACCGTAAACAAGGTCTGCTCCTCCGGCATCAAAACGATTGACCTGGCTTTTCAGATGATTCTTCTCGGCCGTGCCGAAATCTGCATCGCCGGCGGGCAGGAAAGCATGAGCAACTGTCCGTTCGCCTTGCCGGACATGCGTTGGGGTGCCAAGATGGCGCTTCCCAACGGCCGTGTGGTGGACACGATGGTGTATGACGGCCTGTGGGATGCTTTCTATAACCGCCATATGGCCATTCACGGCTCTGAAGTGGCCGATGAGTTCGGCTTTACAAGAGAAGAACAGGATGAGTGGGCACTCAATTCGCAGATGAATGCCGTCCGCGCAATGAATGAAGGCAAGCTCAGCGACGAGATTTTCCCTGTTGAAGTCAAACAGGGGAAAAAAGTATTTATCATGGAGAAGGATGAAGGACCGCGTCCGGAGACCACCCTGGAGGGGCTTGCCAAACTCCCGCCGGTGTTCGGGCACTTAAGCACCGTTACCGGTAAACCAGGATCGGTCACGGCCGGGAACGCTCCGGGAGTCAACGACGGCGGGGATGTTTGTCTGCTGATGAGCCGTGAAAAAGCGGATGAACTGGGACTGAAGCCGATCTTCACCATTGTCGATTACGCGGAAGTGTCGCAGCCTACCAAAGACATCGCGACGGTTCCTGGTCTTGCGATTAAAAAAATCCTGGAACAAAACGACATGACCCTCGATCAGATGGATGTAATCGAGATCAATGAGGCATTTGCCGCCGTGGCGCTGGTGAGCTGCCGATCCATTCTGGGAATGACGAAGGAAGACATGTTTAAGAAGGTGAATATCAATGGCGGAGCGGTGGCCTATGGCCATCCCATCGGAGCTACCGGAGCCCGGATTGCTATGACGCTGGGCTATGAACTGAAGCGGCGGGGCGGTGGCTGGGGCGTCTGCGGCATCTGCTCGGGCCATGCCCAGGGCGACGCGATGCTGATCCGCGTGGATTAATTACACAATATTTATAATGACTGCCCTGTTTACGATTTTTGCTTCTTCCTTTATCATCGCACTTTCCGGTGCTTTGATGCCGGGACCTCTTCTAACTGCGACCATCAGTGAAAGTTCTGAGCGCGGTTTTATCGCCGGGCCGATGATGATCGCCGGACATGCCATTCTGGAACTGGGGCTGGTCATTGCGCTTTTGGCAGGCATGGCTCCTTTTTTTCAGCAGCCGTTTGTTTTTGTGGCAAGCGCGCTGGGCGGGGCCGTCATTCTCCTGTGGATGGCTTTCGGAATGTTCCGTGGGCTCCCGTCGCTTACCCTTAACCGCGAAGTCAGGCAAAAACGATTGAACCATCCGGTGGCAAGCGGCATCTTCATGAGCGTATCGAATCCATACTGGATTATCTGGTGGGCAACGATTGGCCTTGGGTATATCCTTTATTCATGGCAGTTTGGCATCTGGGGTATCGTTTTTTTCTTTACCGGACACATCCTGGCCGATCTGGCCTGGTATTCCTTCATATCCGGAGCCGTGGCGGGGGGCAGGCATTTCCTGACAGACCGCCGCTACCGGGGCCTGATTGCCTGCTGCGCGGTTTTTCTGATGGCGTTTGCAGGTTATTTTGCCTACGCAGGTTTTTCCAAACTACAGACGATTATCTCATAGCTGTGTTTTTATCAGGCTTAAAATTTCCTCATTCGACGGGATGTCCGCCATCGAATGACCATAATGCACAAAGCGAACCGTTGCATTTTTGTCAATCAGCATCTGCGCCGGAAGCCGTCCAAGTTTGAATAGTTTCACTTCCTGTCCGTACAATTTCAACACACGATGTTCCGGATCGGGCAAACCGATAAACGGTAGATTCTCTTTTGCCCAGTACTCGCGGAAAGCTTCCGCCTTTTCCGGTCCGGCAACAAGAATTTCCGTACCGAGAGATACAAACTGCTCATAGTCCCGGCGCAACTGCGCCATGTGCGCACGGCAGAACGGTCAGAAAAAACCCCTGTTGAAAACCACCAGGACATTCTTTTGCCCGGTAAAATCGGCAAGGCTGATGGTTTTTCCATTAAAATCGTTTAGGGTAAAATCCGGAGCTTTGGCATTCAGCTCAACCCTCGGCATAAGCAATCCTTTGTTATCGTAATAATATATAATAAATTGCCATAGTTTCATAAATCCGTCAATCATTGATTGCATAAAGCATTGTCGGTAAATGTATTCCGCAAAAAAAAGATTGACATATATTGTATTAAATTATATTGTACAAAATATAATTTAATGCAATTAAAATTAAATCTATCGACGATGGAGAAAATGATGAATAAAAACAACAACGAAAAACAGAATGGGGCAAACGAGGACCTTTGCAAATCATTTCGTTTTATGTGGGACAACTTCCCTCATCCGGTATTGCTCGTGCAGAAAAACCGTACCATTATTGACGCCAACGAGAAAGCACGACGTCTGGGTGTTATTGCGGGAATCAGATGCCGCGACATTTCCCCTTATCCGGATAAATGTAAAAATTCTTGTCTGGCAGATCAGGCCATTTCCACAGGGACTCCCCAGAGGATCATTCATCAGGAGAAAGACAATCTATACGCAACCTACTGGGTGCCCCTGCATTCTGTAGAAAACGGCCTGTATCTTCATTTTGTAATGGATGTTCCCATGAAATAGATATCATGCCGGGCTGTGGCGAATGAACGTTCGTCCCACAGCCTCGCAATAAAAAGGGCTTTTAAACAAATATATAAGGAGGTAAAAATGATCAGTAAAAAATTTGTTGTGTTGGTATTAATGTTCTCTGTTTTATTGGCCTGTTCTTCGCTGGACGTTAAGAAAACTTCAGATGCGCAGGGCAGAACCGGCTATGATTTCACACTGCCTGACCAAAACGGCAAGATGGTCAAACTCAGTGAGGTCATGAAGGACTATCGTGGAGCGGTCATCGCCTTTTACCCAAAAGACGACAGCAAAAATTGAACGCCGGAATTTGTTGAGTTTCAACAAAACATAGCAACGTTTGAAGCGCGAAAAATCAAAGTGATCGGGATCAGCAGGGACTCAGCCAAATCCCACAGCGATTTTATCGCAAAGCACGGTCTTTCCGGAATAACCCTTTTGACGGACGAAAAAGGCGAGGTTGCCAAGCTCTATGGCGCGGACCACAAACTGCTGCCTATTGCAAAGCGGGTCTATATCATTATGGACAAACAACACAATATCGTTTACAGAAAAGATACAGGATTTGCTCTCCTTGAGAATCAGACCCAGACTCTGATCGGGGAAATAGACCGCAACATTAAATGATGACGGGACTTTATGAAAAAAGATGAATTTCTGAAACTGGATAACCAGCTATGCTTTGTGCTTTATGCCGCCTCGCGTGTCTTGACAAAGCTGTACGGCCCTTTTTTGGAAAAGCTCAACATTACTTATCCCCAGTACCTCGTGATGCTGGTGCTGTGGGAACATGAAACGCTGAGCGTAGGCGACATCGGAAGGCTTTTGTACCTTGATTCCGGAACGCTGACCCCCTTGCTGAAACGACTGGAGTCGGCAGGACTGATCACCCGGAAACGTCTGCCTGAAGATGAACGGAAAGTGATGGCTGCGCTTACGCCCAAGGGAAAAGCCATGAAACAAAAGGCGGCAAGCGTACCCCTGGAGCTTTTCTGCAAGAGCGGTTTGACGGTTGAGGAATTTCAGTCCATTAAAAATGATGTGACGAAGCTTCTTGAACGAATGAATGAGGACTTGCATAAAACAGATCATTGCAAGGACCCGGGATAAGAAACACTTTACATCATCAGCCGATGGTTTGAGCCTCTGTTGCTTTCGGCAGGGGCTCAAACGTGGCTCTCACCTCTTCGGGAATGGAGCGCAAAGATCCTTTTTGGGCGTCCACGAAAACCCAGTTGGTTTCTCCCTCCGCCAGCAGGACCATGTCTGACAAGCGCAGGATTTTGTACTTGCGCAACGACTGGACGCGACGGAAATCAGCAACCCAGGTTTCCACCACGATCCTGTCGCCTGCATAGGCAGGCTTGAAATATTCAATTTTGTGCGTTCGCACCACCCAGGTGGCGCCGGCAGCTTCTGTCGCTTGCGTGCACCCGACCGTTTCGGAATGCTTCATCGCGGCATCCTGCATCCACCGCAGGTATTCAACATTATTCACATGACCGTTTTGATCTTCCGCCGCAACAGGCACGGTGAATTCATAACGATAGATCTTCTGCATCAATATGACCGATAAAAATATTTTTATATATTCTTTGCGGCTTTCTCAATGGCTTTCCGGATTACATCCAGTCTTTCGCTGCTCATCTTCACAGAAATTCCCATGACCAGCGTCCGGCCCAAAATATCCTCCGCATGGGGAATGTTTTCCCGCAGATACTCTACCTTGCCCTTGTAAAGCGGATCGGTGAACGGATGCTTTTTGGAATTGGCCGTCGAAAACGCCAGGAAATGCTCCCAGTTGGGAACATAGTGCCACAGGTTATTTTTGTAGCAGGTCGTGTCCACACCTTCAGCGGCCAGCAGTTTCTGGAATTTAAGCGCAACCTGCTCTTCGGGGAAGTTGAAAGCCAGGAAAGTCGCGGAATCTCCCTCGGGATCCTGCTTGGCGCGAAATCCCACGCCGGGTATGGCGGCAAGCGTATCCATAATGACTTTCTTGTTTTTCTTCTGCTCGCCGATGAGGTAATCCAGTTTCCTCAACTGCGCCAGCCCTAAAGCGCCCTGAAGTTCATTCATCCGGTAATTGAATCCGAGAATAGTTCTGCCTTCGAGCGCGCGGCCAACATTTGGATTATGATCGTGACCATGATCGGAGTACCATTCCGAACGCAGGTATAGATCGCGGTTGTTGGTGATGACCATTCCGCCTTCTCCGGTCGTCACCGTTTTGACATAGTCAAAGCTGAAGGTTCCCATGTCACCGAAGCCGCCCAGCTTTTTGCCCTTGAAGCTGGCGCCGCAGCCCTGCGCGTTGTCTTCCAAAACCAGCAGATTGTTTTTGCGGGCAACCTCGACGATCCTGTCAATATTGGCAGCCAGTCCGCACATGTGGACGGGAATGACGGCCTTTGTATAGGGCGTCTTCTTCTTTTCTATTTCATCGGGATCAAGGTTGAGCGTGTCGTCGATATCCACCATGATCGGAATTGCGCCGACTTCCAGCACCGCTTCGTAAGTAGCCAAAAAAGTAAAGGCGGGCACCAGCACATCGTCCCCACGACCGACATCCAGCGCCTCCAGGGCGACTTTCAGCGCCGAGGAACCGGACGTGACTCCCAGCGCGTGGGTGACACCGCAGTATTTGGCAAAATCCTCTTCAAATTGCCGAACCTTGTATACACCCTTTCTTTCCTTGTCAAACCCGTATCGCATCAGGATGCCGGTTTCCAGCACATCCATGACTTCCTTGATTTCTTCCTTGCCGATCAGTTCCGCTCCTGCCATATTCATCTGTCCTTTCTTATTTAAAAAGCCTGCGCGTAAATCGCAATCATTTCTTCTTTCGTCATTTTGCGCGGATTGTTCTCCAGCGGCCTCGCAACGGTCATGGCCACATCTGCCAGCGACGGAAAATCTTCCTCCTTCACGCCAAAATCCCGTATCGAGGAAGTGATGCCGCAATCATCGATCAATGCTTCAACCGCGTCCACGGCCAGGTAAGCGGCTTCACGCAGCGGCAGCCCTTCCACACATTCTCCCATCGCCTCGGCAACATCGGCAAACTTCTCCAGCGCGCCGGGCAGATTATACGCCATAACCGGCGCCAGCAGAATTGTATTGGCCAGACCATGACCAACGCCAAACTTCCCTCCCAGAGGATACGACAGGGAATGAACGGCGGTGACTCCCGCGTTGGCCAGGCCGATGCCCGCATACAGGCTGCCCAGCAGCATTCTTTCCCGGGCGGCAATGTTTTTGCCGTCGTGCACGCAGGTACGCAAATTCTCTGCAATCAGCGCTATCGCTTCGAGCGAAAACATCTCGCTGAGCGGCGAAGCGTTGATTGACGTGTAGGATTCGATCGCGTGGCACAAAGCGTCCAAACCGGTGTGCGCCGTCGGCTCCGGCGGGAGGCTGAGCGTAAGTTCCGGATCCAGAAGCGCCAGATCTGGATAAAGATGCGGGCTGTTCATTCCTTCTTTCTTCTTGAGGTTCTTGCGAATAAAAACCGCTGTGAAGGTCACTTCGCTGCCGGTGCCCGCCGTGGTGGGAATCATGATTTTGGGCAGACCCGGTTTCGGGACTTTGTTCAGGCCCAGGTAATCCACCGCAGCACCTTTGTTGGTGGCAATCACGGCAATGGCCTTGGCCACGTCCATCGCAGAACCGCCGCCTATGCCGATCACGCTGTCGCATTTATTTTTCAGGCACAGCGCCGCGCCTTCATCCGCCAGTTCAATGCGGGGTTCCGGTTCCACTTTGTCGAATACGGTGAACTTGATGCCTTCGGATACCAGAATACTGGCGATTTTTTCATGCAATCCGGTTTTCGCCAGATTTTTATCGATAACCACCAGCGGATTTTTTGCGTGATGTTCGTTAAGATGTCCGGCAAGGGTCAGAAGCGATCCGTTGCCGAAAACAATTTTTTTGGCGCCGGTAAATGAAAAAATTTTTCTCATAATAAACGACCTCCATCGTTACGGATTTAAGGTTTGGTTACTCTTTGTATTTCAAGGTTTTTCTTTCACGCCAAATCAGGCCTAAAGTCAAGTTCTTTTGTGTCTTGCATACCACTCTATCTGTCGGCAGATCCCGCGGATGATCTTTACTTCACGCGACAGCAGGCCGGAGCGGGCAAAAAAGCGGCGCAGGTCCAGCATCCAGTATTCCGGATTTTCCGGATTTAAAAATCCGATTTCAGACAGCAGATCTTTGATTTGCCGGTACATGCCTTCCGTCTCTGACGATAAAGCCAGCTTGGGAGCAACCTCCGCCGCGCCTGCTGCAGAAGGCGATGCGACAAAAATCTCATAGCATAAAATCATGGCCGCCTGGGAAAGATTCAGCGAGGTAAATTCCCGCGATGTCGGAATGGTAACCACACTGTGGCAGAGGCGCAGCTGCTCATTGGCCAGGCCCGTGTCTTCCGGTCCGAACAACAGCGCGATTTTGTTGTTCTGCGAAAGAGAGGCGATAAGCTGCGCCGCAGCACGCGGAGTTACAAACGGCCCTCTGGCCCTTCCAAGGCGCGCGGTTGTGCCCACAATATAATTGAACCCGCCCAGCGCCTCCTCGATCGAAGGCTCATAAACGATCCGGTCTAAAACATCTGCTGCAAGGTGTGTGGAGCGCTGCTCCATCTCCTCGCGATCAAATTCCTTTGAACCAACCACAACAATTCCGGTGATTCCCATATTTTTGGCCGCGCGCGCCACGGAACCGACATTGCCGGCATACTTAGGTTTGTATAAAACAATACTGATGTTTTTTGTTCTGGCTTTCAAAGGCAAGATCCATCCCCTTCAAAATCGTGTGAGCTATATAAAACTGTCCCGAAAGAAATGCACGAAGAATTTATTACAGCCTATTAATCCGGCATGAAATTGTCTCAAATGCTGACATGAACCAAATATTTCATTGACATAAAAATCTCAGCGCGTATATTTACAGCGTAAATCTTTAATTACAAAAAGCAATTCATTAATCGCGCTAGACGTTGAGAATTATTTCGATGAGCCGAACTTTCAACATATATTGTGATGAATCATGTCATCTGGAAAATGACCATCAGCAATCCATGGTGCTGGGTGCGATATGGTGTCCTATGGAAAAGACAAAGGATATCAATGCACAAATCCATCAGATCAAAATAAAACACAGCATGCAGCCGACCTTCGAAGCAAAATGGACAAAAATCTCACCAGCCAAACAACAACTCTACACTGATTTGATCGAATATTTTTTCGGAAATAATGATCTGCATTTCCGTGGACTGATTGTCCCGGACAAATCAAAACTAAGACATGAAGCATTCCATCAGAATCATAATGACTGGTACTATAAAATGTATTTTGACATGATAAAAGTCATTTTGGAACCCGAAGCGCATTATAGAATTTATCTGGACATAAAAGATACCCAGAGCGCGATAAAGATGGCAAAATTACACGAAGTCTTATGTAATAGTTTATATGATTTCTCCTGCACGATTATTGAAAGGGTTCAGACCGTGCGGTCACACGAAATAGAGATTTTACAATTAACTGATCTTTTAATTGGTGCTTTGTCTTATGTGAACAGAGGACTGGCCACAAGCCAGACTAAACTTGATTTAATCAATCTTATACGCGAGCGGTCGCATTATAGTCTTACGAAAACAACTTTGTTGCGGGAGGATAAATTCAACATATTCCGGTGGCATGCAAATGAGGGGCAAGTGTAATGCAGAAACCGGATTGGCTGCCTGATATGGTTTCAACGAACGGTGAATGGAATGGGGTGCTGTTCAGTCTATACGCCATATTTGATCGTGATTTTAAGAGAGGAAGACCCACGCTCAACAAAATGCCGATATGGTGGGATCAACACATTGAAAAAGACGGCATTTACGAGGAAGGTTTCTGGCATTTGATATCGAAAAATGACCAAGTCACAAAAGAGCGCTTGTTCGATCCAAGAAGAGCGGAACGACTTCCCTGGTGTTGTCCCGTCTTAACCCATACTCATGATGCCGCTGTTGTTGTCGGTGATTATCAGGAAGGGAGACGTATAAGAACATATGTGTGGCTGAAAGAGCATGACTATGTGATTGTCCTGGAGCGCAGGCGACAAAATGTCGGAACTATTGCGTTCCTGATTACGGCTTATCACATTGATGGGCCATCGCGGAGAAAATCTTTGGAGAGGAAATTGTGCGGAGGGGCAGTTAAAATGCAATCGCCGCCCAATTAGGACGGCGAAGATCTCCTTCTACACATGGCAGATGAGTCGTTTATAGTTTAGCCATATCCGAAATATTGTCAAGCAGTATTTATTTACGTAAAATTAAATACTTATATCACGGTGGGATGTAAATATATTAAATGAAACTGACGGATAATGAAAAGCGTGAGATTTTGAAGCTGATTGAGGCGGAGAAGCCCCTGCCGGACAAGTACCGGTTTTTGTTGTTTGATGACAAACGGGAGGTGGAACTGGTCTGGAACGGAAAGACCAATGAGGTGACCAATATTGTTTTGCCATTTCAGGTCATTGAGCAGATTGACGAGCCGCGCGCGGAAACAAAGAATAAATACGATGATGCGCTTTTTGACTATGCGGGTATTACGGTTGATGGACGTGGAAGACAGTTAAAAGGCTGGACCAATAAGCTGATCTGGGGTGACAACAAGCTGATTCTTTCGTCTTTGAAAAACGGGCCGATCCGGGACGAAATCGAAAAGCAGGGCGGTATCAAGTTGATTTATATCGATCCGCCGTTTGATGTAGGTGCTGATTTCTCCATGGATATTGAAATCGGTGGTTCGACAGGCTCACCAACCGAGACCTTTACTAAAAAACCGAATGTGCTGGAAGAACTGGCTTACCGCGACACGTGGGGCAAGGGCGCAGACAGTTTCATCGCCATGATCTATGAACGCCTCATGCTGATGAGGGATCTGCTGGCGGAGGACGGGAGTATTTATGTGCATTGTGATTGGCGAGTCAATGCATATCTCCGCTTAGTGTTAGAAGAAATATTTAGTCGGGCATTCTTTCAAAACGAAATAACCTGGATTCGAACAAATGCTCATAATATGCAAACTCAGGGTTATGCGCGATCCCAAGAAACGATTTTTTTTGCAACAAAATCAGAGTCGTTTATTTTCAACGAACAGAGAACGGAATATGGTGATGCTCAATTAAGTCGTTATAAAAAAGATGAAGATGGTCGATTGTATACGGGGCGTGATATGACCTTCTCATCTGTAAACCAGAATCGGCAGTTTGAGTGGCGTGGGACAAAACCACCACCAAATCGTTCTTGGGGATACACATTGGAGAAACTTGAAGAACTATGGGCGCAAGGCCGCATACTAACAAAGCAAGATGGGACACCAAGACTTGACGGCTTAAAAGTATATCTTGATGAGACTAAAGGGAAACCATTAACTACGCTTTGGGATGATGTTGGACGTATTGGAAATACTTCATCGGAGCGCATAGGTTACCCCACACAAAAACCCGAGGCCCTTCTGGAACGTATTATTTGTGAGAGGACGGACTTGACTTGACAGTTTGGTAGGAAGGGTGGTCAGTTACCTC
>CAYMYR010000037.1:0-28729 GCA_964394715.1 uncultured Smithella sp. | reverse complement strand
CTATCCGTACGATGTGCTTCCTGAAATGTTGTTTTTACAATTCTATCTGTTTATTCAACCCTTCAAATCGTAATTGATAATTCTAAAAAGAGAAATCGCCGGGCAGTGACAAACACCACCCGGCGAATCCCTATGCAATGCTTTACTTCACTTCAGATGACACCGTTACTCTTAGTGTGCCCAAATCTGAATCAAGGAATGGTCTGACAAGGAACCAACGTTGTCTACGATCTGAGCGGTAACGCCGCCGATGTAGAAGTTGCCCAGCGTGCCAGCGCCCGTGGTCAGTGTCTGATCCTGAGCTAACACAACGTTACCCGTGATAGCGCCCGGAATTGCAACGGTGGTGCCGTTAGCAATAACAATGTTGACCTGGGTGATGGTGCCCTGGTTTGCGGCCGGGTTCAGAGCTGCAGTGTTCAGTGTGCCAACACCAATGGCCACGCCGCCGTAAATGTTCACATCATCAAGCCTAAGATCCTTAACACCAACATAACCTTGTAATGCTGCTGCACCAAAAGAACCAGCCAGAATGCTGGAGGTGTTACCATAAGAAAGTGTTTCGATGTACACTGAATCAATGGCGATATTGAATCCAATGTTGACACCGGTGTTGCCTGCGCCAGCGGCGCCGATGGTCACATAACCTGCATTGAAGGAGGCTGCGTCAGCCGGCGTAGCGGACTGGCCCAGTCTGATTTCGATGCCGCTCATGAAGATGTTACCCAGCTGCTGTGCAGTTGTAGAAGTAGGAGCACCAGCGGTGACACCAGACACAAAAATGTCTGTCTGCAGGGTGTCGACCGAGATGTGGAAGGTCGGCAGACCGATTCTGACGATGGACTGACCACCATCATTGGTACCAACATCAATCGTGATAGGATCATTTGCCATGTAACCAACTGCGGTTGCTCCTGTGGTTGCAAATGCGCCGTCATGACGACCGGATGCATGGACGGTCAGGTTCAAGCCTCCAATACCGACGAAGCCGGCATTGGTGTAACCGGCGAAACCGTCGGAATCGCCCCAAGCAACCGTTCCAATCGTAAGGTTGGCTGTGACATCAACATTGATGCTGACGCCTGCCTGGCCTGTTACGGTGGAAAGTTCGTCGTCGTTAATGTCCGTCATGGCCAAAACGGACATTGGAAGCACTAGTAATGTAAAAAGAACGATCGCTGTAAATATCTTTTTCATGTGTTGCCCTTCAATCAACCTAATGTTAAGTGGGTTTATAGTTTCGGATCTTACCAAGATCATCTTTTAACCGGTCTTCGGCAAATCCGCCTATTCAATATTCCCTTTATCCCCCCCTTCTTTAATTCGCTGTATTTCATAATTTTCTATAATTGCGATAGTACGTTACGGAAGATTGAAAGAATTGTAAATACTCCATTAGTATTAATTCAGGCTGATTTCCCATCTTTCCTCCGAGTCTATGTGTATAGAAATTTTATCTTTTGTGTGTTGAGCGGGATTCCATTATAATGTCCCCGACAACTCCGTCCGGCCGGTGTCCCACCTCCCCATGGTTATACCTTGTGACCAATTTGTGACAAATCTCTTAAAAATCAGGCTAATAAACCATAAGACAAGATAAAGTATGATTCTAACCTTCCCTTTATAATTGTTGCCATTAAAATATTATATTGCAATATGTTGCATTATGATATACTGTGCATCATCAAGCAAAGCATTTTGGAGGAAAATATATGCCTACAGCGGTAAGAATATCAGAAAAGCTAGTTGATGAGGCAAAGAGGTTCAGTCGTATCGATCACCGGTCACTTGCGGGTCAAATCGAGCACTGGGCGCGTTTGGGCAAGTGTGCTGAAGAAAATCCAGACTTGCCGTATTCTCTTATTAAAGAAATCCTATTCGGACTAGATGAATTGGATCAGGGTGAAAAAACAGAATACAAGTTTGGATAGGTAAAATGAAAATCTATCAATCAAGATTATTTGAGAGGAAAGTTAAGAAGATGACTAAAGCCGAAAAAGAAGCTTTAGATCGTGAGGTAAAGAACATTGCCGAGAATCCGAATATTGGCGAAGAGAAAAAAGGAGATTTAAAAGGCGTATTTGTCCATAAATTCAAGCTCAAAACAAACTTATATTTGTTGGCGTATCGTAAAGTCGACAAAGATTTGGAACTTGTCATGATCGGCTCTCACGAAAATTATTATCGTGATCTCAAGAGCTACTTAAAAAGCAAATAAATCGGGTAACAGAATCACTCAAGCAGATCGCCGCTTCGCGGCTCCGGTTTGGCTTTTCGTTAAACCTTTCAGATGGAAAGAAATACTTTGCAAGACATAACGCTATTGCAGCATTGTAGGTGTAAAAAACTGTCAAGACACAGATTAATTGGACACTGTCTGTCAAGTAAAGTATGGGTCGGGACAAATAATCACAAGGATAATGAGACTGCAATGATCTGCAATAATTGCAGTGCACCAATTCCCGCCGCCGCCGTTTTCTATCGAAATCCTCTTTCAATCACTGCTCAAAGAAAATCAATAAATACCATGCGTCCTGCATTCAGGTCGCATGGTATTATTCACCGTAAAACAGTGGTTGTGACAGGCAATCAATGTTGAGTGCAATTAGCTTTTATGCGGAATTGATGCTCTTTGCGTTCGTGGATTACATCAACGGCTGATGAGCTTTGCGGCCGTATACACGTTCAAAGGCTTTACAGAATGGGCAAAGGTCCTGCTCAATCTTTTTGACAAACCAGAATGCTGCGCCCTTCTGCTTTTTGCGTGCATGTTTGCAGACCGGACAGCTCGCGCAGACTTTGGCCATTTTGCGGTCCCTGTCCGTAATCTTATTATTCCCGGATTTTTCATTCATCTTCTTTTTTGACATTATTGAGTTTCCTATGAACTTTTGAGTTGGCAGGTTAGCTGCATTGTTGAATCAGGCATGTTTCAGGACGATTCCTCCCACGATATTGGATACACTTTCACAGACATCAATGGCTTGTTCGAGCCTCTCAAAAATTTCTTTCCATTTGAGCAGCTCGATGGCGTCTTGTTCATGGACGAAAAGATTGGTGATGACGGTTCTTAAAAGGATGTCTCCGGCGTTTTCCAGTGTGTGGATTTCCACACAGCCGTCCAGAATCATCTGGCTGTTTTTCATATTGCGCAATCCATGAACGACATCTTTTATTTTTTTAACAGCCATGGAAAGAATTTCCGCCTGCTTGATAATTTCATCATAAGGCCTTTTTACCTTATACATGTGGAGGCGGATGGCGACTCCTTCAATGTGGTCCAGAATGTCATCCATTTTATTGACCAGCGCATAGATGTCTTCACGATCAAGGGGGGTCAGGAAGGTTTTGTGCATTCTTTCGTATGTTTTGTGAGCAATCCCGTCCGCTTCATGCTCGATTTCTTTCAGCCGCGAAACCCGGGCAGCCGAGTAATTATGGTTTCGGGCCATTTCAAGGAAAAATTGACTGCCTTCATCAATTTTATCTGCTAGTTGTTCAAAATAATCAAAAAAGTTATTTTCTTTAGGAAAAAGGCGCACGATCAATCTCTCCTTTTAGTTCCCCAAAGTTGATATTCAGGTTTGCATGGTCTTTTTATCACATGTTAAGTTGGCCGTCAGCAATTATTGTTCATTTTCGGGAGAAATGTTTTTCCGTCATAAGCAGAAGTATTCTAAGAAGAAGCCTCCTGTAATGACTCTGTCAGTTGTCGTAATTCTTCCCGATTCAGATTCAGAGAAACTTTTCCTCCGCCGGGATGCGCAAATGTCAGGGTTGCACCGTTTTCTGTTCGGTCAACCTGCCACCTGATTTCCCGAGGGAATTTTACCTTTGTGGAAAGCCAGTCAGCGGCCTCGAATTCCGCGATCTGGATCAGGACGCCAAAAGCATGACGCGGGTGAATGAAAATTTCCTTCCAGACACCTCCGGGATACTCATTGTAACCGAAGAATGGGATTCCATGCTTTTCCAGGTGGGCCATGGCTTTGCCCAGGTCTGGTGTCTGCAGGGTGATATGGTGGACGCCGCCCTCTCTGTCGCTAAGGAATCCGTCCAGAAAACTTCCCTCCGCCGTTGGCGAGATAATCTCAAGCCGGGACAGATCGCCAAGAGAAAAGAGCTGCCAGAAAAATTTGGTTGCGGGATCACTCGCCCCGGCACCGCCAATGGCTCCCAGAATGTCACGGAAAAAATGCTCAGCCTTTTCCTGGTTTCTTACCGCTATGGATACATGGTCGATGCGCGAAATCATCTTGTCCTCCTGGTGGTTTTCTTATGGCGTTTTGTCGAAAAGCTTTCGGAAGAATCCTCCCACGTCAAGCATTTTTTCGCGGACGGCATCCATCACAGGGTTTACCTGGTGATTGGGACAGGGTTCCCTTGGCGCCGTTCCCGTCAGGTAGGATTCCCGAAAGGTTTGAGGGCATGCTTCCGTTGCCAGAAAACCGGACTCCGGATCAATCAATGCCGTTTCGATCCCTTCCGGAGGGATGAAAGCAGGCGGTCCGGAATGCGCGTAGAACATCCGAAGAAAAATTGCACTGATATGCAGCGCACCGGTAGCGCCTGTCAGACCGGTGTCGGCCCCTGAATCATGTCCCACCCACACTGCTATTACAATGTCGGGGGTAAAACATACAAACCAGGAGTCACGGTTCTTGTTGGTTGTTCCAGTTTTCCCCGATACGGGAAAGCCGACCTTCAGAGACTTTGCTTCTCTTGCCGTGCCGCGCTCGACGACTCCTTCGAGGGCACGACCAGTAAGATAACATACACGCGGATCAAACACCTGTTTGCTTTTTACGGATTTTTCAATGACAACACTTCCGTCCGGCGCGATGACCGTATAAAAGGGCAGCGGGTCAAACCGGATACCGCCTGAGGCTATAGTGGCATAAGCATAGGCAAGTTCAACGGGAGTGACTTCGAGGCTTCCCAGTGCCATGGAGGGAACAGGGAGAAGTCGGCTATTGATGCCCGCCATGCGCGCGGTGTTGAGCACTTCCTGAAGGCCGACGTCATTGGCCAGCCGTATCGTGGCCGTGTTGACGGAATCTTCGATGATTTTCCTGATGGTGATCATTCCGTATTCTTTGTTTTCATAATTTGATGGAGTCCATGGTCCTTCCGGTGTGTCGAGGGTTATCGGTCCGCCGGATACCAGCGTGGAAAGCGTCCAGTTTCGGGTTCCCTTGAGGGGTTGCGAAAGGGCCGCAAGCAAAACGAAGGGTTTAAAAGCGCTTCCGGGCTGGCGTTTCGCATCCACGGCCCGGTTGAAACGGTCGTAATCTCGACCTCCAACCAACGCTATCAGTGCGCCTGTCTTCGGGTCTACAGCAGCGAGTGCGGCCTGAAGAGGCTCTTTGGCGGAACGAGCCTTCTGTTCGATGGCTTTAAGCCCCCGTGTGACGGCATCTTCCGCGGCAGCCTGTACAATGGGATCCATGGTTGTATAGTAGCGGTATCCCCTGTGATAGAAACCTTCCATTTCCATTTCCTCGTTTGTGATGCGCCGGATGTAATCGATGAAGTGTGATGTCATATGCACGGGAGTGCCGCCGGAACGGAGTTTCAACGGAGCATTGGATGCCCTCTGAAACTCCTCATCGGAAATCATGGACAGTTTTTGCATTCGGGCCAGGATATTATTACGGCGTTTTTTGGCGGTTTTGGAGTTCGTAAAGAGATAGTAACGATTCGGGGCGTGAATGATTCCGGCAAGCAGTGCCGCTTCTTCAAGGGACAAATCCCTTGCGCGTTTTGAGAAATACAAGGCCGATGCGTCTTCAACGCCATAAATGCTTTCGCCGTTTGCCTGCCCCAGATAAATTTTGTTCAGATACATTTCCAGGAGCTGTTTTTTCGAGTATCGCAGTTCCAGTGCCAGAGCAAGCTCGGCTTCATGCAGCTTGCGTGCGATGGTTTTTCGCGGCGAAAGAAAAAAGTTCTTTGCCAGTTGTTGCGTGATGGTGGAACCCCCTTCGACGTATTTCTGCGCTTTGACATCGGTAATGAAGGCCCTGCCGATGGCGAAGATGTCGATTCCGAAGTGGGAATAAAAGTGTGAATCTTCAGAAGCGATGACCGCATTCTGCAGATAAGGGGAAATGGCGGAAAGCGTCACCTGATGTTTGGAATCAAGTTTCGGACTGATGATGCGGCTGATTTCTTCCGGTTCGAGCTGGATGGACTTTAGCTTTTGGCCCGCCATGGTTGTAATCGATACGACCCGGCTGCTTCGCACAACGATGTCCACCGGCCCCTGGACTTGCGCGTTCTTTTGAATTCCCGTTTCGCGTGGAAAAATCCGGATAATCGTCTTTTCACGGGAAAATGTTCCTGCGGTTGATGGCTGTTCCTTGACTTCGCGGTAGGAAAGTCTTTTCAGCCGTTCGGTGAAACGGATGTTTTCCAGATCATCCCCTTTGCGGATTTCCACCGCACGCCCATAGAAGATCGTGGGCGAATCACCGGAGCTTTCCGCAATCCCCTTGCCTACTTCAACATAGAGATGGCCGATGCGGAAACCTGCGACGGCCATGAGGATGAATGCGAGGAACAGGAATGTAAATAATAATGGGTGGCGGCGAATCAACGAAGCCTCCCCGTCATTTTGGGATATAAAACGGACATGGCTGTTAACGAGAGTCCTGTATCACTTTTGCTATATGGTTTATGGTGTATTGAAGCTTCCTTAAACATGCGCTCAAGTTAAGCACAGGGGTATTGATACGGCAAGGGAATTTTATGTTCTAAAATGAAGGTATTTGATAAAAAATGACTACACCGCGAGGTTCAAGCCCGTTTCGCAAACGGTAAAAGACATATTGTGATGGTTATTTACCGATAATTGAGATAAAAGAACACCAGCAGAAACGGCCAGAGCTGAATCTTCGCCTGTGTTCGGGTCTGTTCTTTATTTTAATGAGGACGATCCCCCGCTGCAGTGAATAGAAAGGAAAGTATGGCAGAAATACAGAGAGCATCACGCAAAGAACTGTTCGGGTGGGCCATGTTTGATTTTGCAAACTCGTCCTACACGACGGTCATTATCACCGTGGTGTTCTGCATTATATTCCCCAGGCTGATCGTCGGCGACGGACCGGAATTCCGTCTCGGGAATCTTCTCTGGAGCACTGCCCTGTCCATGAGCTATTTGATCGTTCTCCTGTCCGCCCCTGTTTTGGGCGCCGTAATGGACTTTACGGGCTCCAAAAAGAAATTTCTCTTTGCTAGTTGCCTGCTCACAGTCTCGGCGACAGCCGCATTTTATTTTGTCGGCCCGGGCGAGGTCATTTTGGGGATACTGCTGATTATCCTGTCCAATGTCGGTTTTTCCTACAGTGAATCCTTTGTGTCCAGTTTTCTTCCGGGGCTCGGTCCGCCCCGGGACCTGGGAAAAATTTCGGGCTATGCCTGGGGTCTGGGCTATTTCGGCGGTCTCACCTCGACGGCCATTGTTATTTTTGGCCTTGGCGCAGGTGTTTACACGCTGGAAAATTTCTCACGTCTCAAAATGGTGGGTCCGGCAACAGCCCTGTTTTTCCTGATTGCCGCAATCCCGACATTCCTCTGGGTAAAAGAGACAACTCCGCCCCGAGCACTTCCTGAGAATGAAAATTATTTTACCATCGGATTTAAAAGATTAAAAAAGACGTGTGGGGATATCCGGGATTACAAGGATTTGATGATCCTCCTTTCTTCCTTCTTTTTTGCGTATGCCGGTCTGTCCATTGTGATCTCCTTTGCCTTTATTTACGGAGACCAGATCGTCAAATGGTCAGGCACGACGCAGATCATGATGTTTGTCATTACGCAGTTTACGGCCGCTGTCGGTGCATTTCTTTTCGGGATCATTCAGGACAGGTGGAAAGCCAAACAGACATTTATTCTGACGCTGCTGATCTGGGTCATCGCAGCCATGCTGATTTACGGGGTGAGCGCCGTCACCGGTTTCGTGAACAGCCTGACGGGCGTGTCTTTGAAGGAGGAGCATGTGTTTCTTGTGGTCGGATCGATTGCCGGACTGGGTCTGGGATCCACACAGTCTGCCTGCCGTGCCATGGTCGGACTGTTTTCTCCGGATACCAAGTCAGGAGAATTCTTCGGCCTGTGGAGTTTCACCAGCCGTCTTTCAGCCATTTTCGGATTAATGGGCCTGGGGTTGCTGCAGGCGCTGTTCGGCCTGCAGGTGGCAGTGCTTGCCTGTACGGTATTGTTTCTGACGGCCATGGTCATTGTTCTCTTTGTAGATGAAGAACGCGGCAGGAGAGTCGCACTTGAACATGCCGGTGAATAGGCAGGATGTCATTCACCTGCCCGTGAACCACCGTGTTTCAGCACCATCACGGGGGATGCAAGATTGAACCCGCAAAAGTTATGATCCCGGAAAGAGGTTCTTCCCTTCTGCAATATTATAATTGACGGACGAGCCGGAATCAGGGTAATAAACACAGCGTTACGAACGTGCCTTATGCTGACCCTGTATAGAAAATCGAGAAAAAAGGAAAAGAGGATGCAGACAAGAATCGGCAAGATCTGCAAAAGTTTCACCGGATACATTCTTGCGGGAATGTTTTTATTTTCTGTGAATGCCTGCGGTGAGAGCGGCGATCAGGTGATTGAAGAGGCTACCGGTAACCGGGCCCTCAAGCAATATGAAGTGACCAAAGATAAATTAAAATCCATCGAAGAGAAACAGCAGAAAAGATATAAGGACATCGTGCCCGGTGAGGAGCGTGAAGAAAGGCGGGATGAATAGGGGAAGGAAAGCGATGCATCCCCAAATCAAGGTTTTTAGAAATGAGACCGGCGCAAAGAGGCAGCCATTCTCCCAAATGTAATTTACCCAAAAGCATTTCAGAAAATTCATAAAAGAAAAGGAGCCAGGCAATGAGTGATACCGTTTTAAAGGAATTGAATGAAGGGGTTTTATTGTTGACATTGAACCGTCCCAACTCCAAGAACTCTTTTAATCTGGAACAGTGGACGGCCTTTGCCGCGGAGCTGGATGCGGCCAGGGAGAATGATGATGTTACCGTGGTCGTTATCACCGGCGCGGGCAATGATTTTTCGGCGGGCCAGGACCTGAAAGATTACGGAGTGTCCGGTGCCGCTCACAGTTACCAGATTACAGAAAGAGCAGTGGTTGATTTTGATAAACCGTTGATTGCCGCGGCCAAGGGTGTTGCCGTGGGAGGAGGCGCGACCATTCTGTTTCACAGCGATGTTCTTTATGTCGGAGAAAGCCTGCGCATGCGTCTGCCGTTCAACAGCCTGGGTATGGCGCCTGAATTTGCGAGCAGTTATATGCTGCAGGTCCTCATCGGGCCGCAGCGGGCCGCAGAGCTGCTTTTTACCACGGAATGGATTGACGCCGACAAGGCCCTGGAAACGGGCATTGCTTCCCGAAAATTCAGGGATGATGAGCTTCTCCAAAAGGCCATGGAGAAGGCGGCAGAAATCGCTCAGCTGCCCTTAACTTCCCTGCTGGAAACGAAACGGTGCCTCAAAACGGCCCACAAAGCGGGAATCGAAGCGGCCCTTAAGATTGAACGCGAGGCCATGGACCGACTGGCCGGCGGACCGGCAAGTATGGAAGCCATGATGGCATTCATGGAGAAGCGAAAACCAAATTTCCGCAATCTGAAGAAAAAATAGCAGTGCAAATCATGCAGGGCACAGGCGGGGCAGGAATTTATCCTGCCCCGCCATTCATGATGGATGGCATCATTGATGAGTAAGCGGCAGCCTGTTTAAAAAAGGAATATCACAACGGGCGCTGAACCTTACGGTTTCCGTTTTCCCGGGTTTGGTTGTCCTTTAGAAAGCTCTTATATGCGTCAGCTGTTTCCTCCGGTTTCTCCAGCATGGGCAGATGACCGCATTCTTTGAGAATCACTGATCGGGCGTTCTTAATTTTTTTCTCAAAAACCGGCACGGAAGATACATGAATAACCCTGTCCGAATCTCCCCAAACAATCAGGGTAGGCGCCTTGATCATCCCCAGTTTGCTCTCTAACATGAGAAAATCAGATTCTAGGCTTTCCTTGAAAATCTTTTGGTTAAACTCCGAGGCTTTTAACGCTTTTTCTGCCAGAACCCTCTTTATGAAAGAGGGGATGGGAAAAGGTTTGTAAAAGTTGAAGGCCAGCAATCGATCGTAATCTTCTGCATTTTTTACGATCAGAGGATTGATGCCTGTTTCCATAATCAGGTGGAGTTCGCTTTTCACCGGCGATTTGACGCCTCCTGCATCAAAAAGCCCCAGAGTTTTTACCATTTCCGGATGTGTCGCAGCGAAAGTACCAGCGATATTGCCGCCCATGGAATTGCCGATGATATGGAAATCGGTCAGCTTCAGTTCCTGGACGAGCACATTCAATTGTTCCACCTGGGCCATGATCGTATATTCCGCATTTTCTGGTTTGGAGCTTTCGCCAAAGCCCGGAAGATCGGGAATGATCACCCGATAGCCGGGTGTAAAGTGCTTTGCAAACCTGAGCCAGTTGTCTTTGTCGGCGCCGAACCCGTGCAGCATGATGATGGGTTCGCCGGTTCCCCCTTCGAAGTAGACGATTTTAAAATCAGGGATATTCACGGTTTTTAATGTCAGGCCTGCGTCTTTGCGCATGCCGTCCATTGCTTTTTTGTAAAGATAGGACGGTGCAAAGAGGTAAATGAAAACGGCAAGTATAATGACTGCTGCGGCAATGGTCAGAAAAACGGTTTTCCCGGATAACTTTTTCATCATGCCTCCTGTAAATGATGTGAAATTGATTAACGGTTTTCTTTTGTGCACGAAGAATACGAATATTGAAATGATCTGTCAACAGGATATTGATTGCATAAACCGGAAGATCACAGGCATAAGTTCTCCGGTTTTCTAGACAAGTTCATCAAAGATCTTATTGACGACGCCGATATACGCATCGCGGTGATGGGTTTTATTGATCTTCTTCCTTATTTTTTCGGCATTTTCAGAAAAACCGGCCATGTAGGTCCAGATTTCTTTCATTTTATTGGTGATGTGTGCAGGGCCCGACAGAATTTTTGAATATTCTTCGAATAAATGGTCGTGAAATTCTCTGATGATTTGAACTTTTTTATGACGTGCTTTTTGGGTGTCGAATTTGATTTCTTCTGCAAGAATCGGATTTCCGATGAGGCCTCTGCCGATCATCCAGGTTTTGACTTGTTGAAAACGGTTGGAAAGAGCATTGAAGTTGTCCATTGAATAAATGTCGCCGTTATAGACAACCCTGTGCTTCGAGAGGTTCAGGCACCGTTCGAACATTTCGAGGTCGACACTGCCTGAATACATCTGCGCGGCTGTCCTCGGATGGATGATCAGTTCATCAAGATCAAACCGGTTGAAGATAGGAATAAGGCTCAATGCCTCGTCAGAACATTTTAATCCTGTCCGGAGCTTAATCGATAATTTCGGCTTTAAAACAGGAATCGTTTTTTCCAGAAAAGATTCGATCCTGTCCGGATGACAGAGCATGCCTGCCCCTCTGCCTTTTTTCACAACCATGCGGAAGGGGCACCCGAGATTCCAGTTTACTATGCCATATCCCATTTCAAAAAGATCATTGGCGAGTGCTGTGAAGTCTTCCGGGCTGGATGTCATGATTTGTGGTATTACGGGGATGCCGGTGTTCAAATCGGGATCCAGTTCTCGAATCTGATCATTGTTCGATTTCATTTTTTTCGACGGCGAGATAAAAGGTGCAAAGGCAGCATCAACACCCCTGAAATAAACAGAAAACAGGTTGCGGTATATCCTGTCCGTTATTCCCTGGATTGGCGCAAGGTAGATTGTGGGATGCATTTTAAACCTGTGATGACGGCAATTATCACCGCTGTATTTTTTTTCAGTCTTTATGCCGGATAGATTCATCCGAATCAGTCTGCACGATCAGAAGGGTTGCCCCGCGGCAAACAGTTTTTTGCTGACCACCGCTAACATATTGTCGTTTGATTCTCAAATCCCGGATAAAGTCCGTTGAAAAAATGGAATTGGGAAATAAATGCTTTTAACACGTTTTGACTGCGAAAACCGACTGATCAGTCGGCCGGTTTAATATCAGCAGATGATTGTTTTAATTGACAAATCATAAGAATGTTCATTCAATAACGCCCGTTTTTTATAATGCCCTTTATAATACAACTTTAGTAGTATTTACATGCCTGCTTTTTTCTGTTTAATTAGCTGCAAGCTGTTAGAAATGATGTGTGTTGCCTTTATTTGTTGTTTATCCCTTTTCATCGAAAGGGTCCAAACAGGGTTTGTTTTTATAAGTGATCAGGCAAGGGTTTAATCTGGTGTTCGTCAAACAAACAAAGAGGAGGTAAATGCATGAAGGGTACAAAACCAGGGAAGTATGTCAGGCGTCTCATTATTGTTGCAGCATTGCTTGTAGCAACCGGTTGTTCGCTCCTGAGCGTTCCGATCATCACCAATGCGTCCCGCAATGATGTCGTGAATCTGGGCGATTCCATTTTTGCTCTTTCCGGCAAGATTCAGGACTATCTGCACAGCTGGTCCGGTCAGACTTTCCGCCGCTACGCGCTGTCCGGGTCCATGGTCAGTCACGTCTCCGACCAGTATGACGATGCCAGGGCCGATAATCCGAACATCAACACCATTTTCATGGATGCCGGCGGTAACGACATCCTGATCCCGGCCGTAGCGTTTGATCCCTACAACTGCAAGGTAGACTGGTGGGAATCCGGACTTTCCTCAAGATGCAAAGCCCTCATCGACGATGTTTACGTGGATACGGTCAACCTTCTCAACAGAATGGGAAGGGACGGCGTGGACAACATCATTTTCCTTGGATACTATAATATCAAAAACGGCCTTTTTGGCAGTACAAAATTGCTTCCGGCGGTAGCTTACGGTGATACAAAGCTTGCCCAGGCAATTCAGAATGCGACGGCTGCGCCTAATTACCGTGTATTCATCGATCCGAGGCCGGTCATAGTCAATTCCGATATTATTTATGACGGCATCCACCCCAGTGATTCAGGGTCTCAAAAGTGTGCAACCCTGATCTGGGCCAAACTTCAGCCAAAACTCTAACCGCTTCAGGGTCACGGAGAGCTTATATCCTCCGTGACCCTCTTCCTTCAAAATTAAATGTCCTGGAATTGACAGGTGTGCCATGGCGTATCGAATCCCGCTAAAGCCAACGAGCGTGAATTTTCCTGTGCCTGTCGTGATGCAACAGATATAATTTTATACCTTGACAGCCTGCTGCAAGGTGGTTAATCCTCCGAAAGATTGATGCGGTAAAGTTGCTTTGCGTTTGCATAGGGTGATGATTCTCAGGACAAAGATTCAGGCGGAAAAGGAGAGGGTATGAACAGCAAAAAGAAGGTTGCAGTGGCCGGGTTGTTCGTTGTTGTATTTCTGGCCGTAATCGCGCTCATCGTGGCTTTTTACCCGCGGGAAAAGGACCGGGCTGGTTCGTCTGTGCTTGCTGTTCCTTCCGATAATCCAGCTTATGTCGCATCCGTTCCGGCCGACACTCCCGGCAACGATTCCTTTGGAGACAGGATTGTCAGCGAGTTGAAAAAGTATTACGCAAGCACCATCTCGAAGAAAAGCACACAGGCGGAAATCATCTCCATCCGGGATTTCGTCATGGGGTTGCGTCCGGAGAAAGGGAAAGACTACTTTTACAATATTCTCAGGCGGGCCTTTCCGCAATATGCCGATGAAATCATTAAGACCCTGGAAAAGCTTGATGTTTATAACCGCTGGCTTGCGGACAACAGGGAACAGCTCATGAAAATGACCGCAAGCGAAAGATTGGCCGCCCTGTGGAAAAAGAGAAAGGAGCTTTTCGGTGAAGACGCGGAGAAAATCTGGTCGGGAGAGCTTATGGCCACAGAAGAGAGAAAGGCGAAAATGCAGGATACCCTTGCCGAACTGAATAAATCCAAGGATATGTCGCTGAACGCAAAACTGGGTGAATACAAGCGCAGACTGCAGGAAACATACAGCGGCACGACAGAGGAGTTTATCCTGAACCAGAGCGGGCTCCTTTCAAAAGTTTTCTTCAGTCTTGACTCCGTCCAGGAAGAACTGAACAATTTAAGCCCTGAACAGCGCCAGCAGGAGATCAACAGGCTGAGGGCCGAAATGGGGATGACAGAGCGGCAGGTCGAGTCCATGGCCAGGCGGGATGCGGACAATGCAAGCCGCTGGGATACCGGTCTGCAGTATATGGAAAAACGGGGATTGATTGTAAAACAGTATGAGGGCCAGGAGCAGGAAAACAAACTTAAGGAGCTTCGGAAAGAACATTTCGGTGACGAGGCAAACACCATCGCCCTGGAGGAAAAGGACGGCTTTTACCGCTTTAAAAGACCGCACATCTGGGGCAGGAACTGACTGCTTATGTCTTCTTTACCTGAAATCTTTTTTGAGGCTCCCGAAAGTTACGGAGACTTGGCCCCGCCTGTTTTGTGCAGGGTGAGGTAACGATCAACAGCCTGTTCGATCGTGGGGAAGAAATTTTCGGTGCCCAGTCTGTTAAAGAGTCCATAGCATTTCAGCCTGTCTTTTACGGGGTCTTTCATTTCTGCAAAACACAAATCCATGCCGGCCTGATGCAGCGACTCATCAAGGTCGGCCAGAATATCAGCCGCTGTAATGTCCACATCCGTTATCGGTTCGGCCGTAATGACAACCCATTTTGTCGGGGTCGGCGCATCGGCCACTGCGCGAAGAACCTGATCACGGAAGGTTTCCGCGTTGGCGAAAAACAGTGGTGCGTCCCAGCGAAAGAGCACCAGGCCAGGTATTTGTTTTGCTTCCGGATAGCGGGATACATCGTGATAGCTCTTCAGACCTTCCACATGCCCGAGCACGGCATCATAAGGGCGCCACGCACGCCAGATAAAAGCAGCGAGTGCCAGACCGATGGCAATGAAAATACCCTGGATGACACCCAGCAAAACCACACCTGAAAAACATACAATGGATAAAACAAATTCGTCGCGCCGCAGTTTGAAAAGGCGCAGGACACCGCGAACGTCAACAAGACTGATGCAGGCGCAGATAACAATTGCGCCTAAAGCCGCATGAGGCAGGTTCTGCAGCACCTTCGGTGCGAAGATCAGCAAAAGGGCGATGCAACCCGCACTGACCAGGCCGGTAATTTGCGTTTTGGCACCGGCCGATTCGGCAACCGGTGTCCTTGACGCGCTGCTGGTGACGGGAAACCCCTGAAAGAAACCCGTGGCCATGTTTACGGCGCCCAGAGCGATGATTTCCTGATTGCTGTCAACCTCCCTTCCGGCGCGAAGAGCGAATGTACGTGACAGCGTGCTCATGTCGGCAAAAGACACCAGCGCGATCGCGATGGCAGCCATCAACAAGTCACGGAATTCAGCCATGGAAACAGCCGGAATTTGAAATTGGGGCAATCCCTGCGGTAAGGGTCCGATCAGACTGATTTCTGCCCGGAGGGATGGATTGATGAAGGAAACGACGATTATTGCCCCCGCGACAGCGATCAGCACGCCCGGAATTCTGGGCGCCCAATATCTGAATCCGAGGATGATGATCAGGCAGGAAAAACCGATGGCAAAAGCCGTCCAGTTGATCTGTCCGTTCCAGATTCCCATGATAAGGTTGCCTGATTCCGTCAAAAAGCTGTTGCCGCTTACGGTAAAGCCGAGAACTTTCGGTAACTGGCCGATCAGCACGGTAAGCGCGATACCGTTTAGGTAACCCATGCGGATCGGTTTTGATAGAAGATCGGTAATAAAGCCAAACCTCGCCAGGCCTGCAGCGATGCACAGCGCACCGGTCAAAACGGCGAGCATTCCGGCAAGGGACACTGCCCTGTCCGTGTTGCCCGCGGCCAGAGGTAAAATCGTTGCGGCGATGAGTCCGGCAAGCGCGGAATCCGGCCCCAGAACCAGAATGCGGCTCGGTCCGAAAATGCCATACACGATCAGCGGAATAATGGTGGCATAAAGGCCATAAATGGCAGGCAGACCGGATGCTGCGGCATACCCCATACCAACAGGCACGAGGATTGCTGTTAAAACCAGTCCGGCGGTAATGTCATTGAGCAGCCAGGCGCGCTTGTAGTCACGCAGGGTTGCGAGGATGGGAAAAAGACGGTTGATGCCGCGCGGGCGTTTTCGGCGGACAAAGGGGTTTGTGACGGATTCTTGTGGTGACGCCAAAAAACTACCTCCAGGGATAAATGGTCAACCGGGTCTTTTCAGGAAGAATGATTGTACAGTCGTGAAACCTCTTCCAGCCCATATGTTTTTTCGAGATTCCTCATAATAAAGTGGCCCCTTGCCATGTTCTGGAAATGGTCCATGAAAATGGAGTTGATCAGTGCGCCCCCTGCCGCACCGATTACCGGGACAGCCGACGCGGCGGCTTTTTGTGACACGGTGACGCCGAATCTCGAGGCGATGGTTGCCAGCAGTCTGACCAGTGCCGGTGCTCCCTCTTCGGCAAGCCCTCTTTCCACAATGTACTTTGCCGCTTCGGAGATTTGTTTTGCCAGGAGGACTTTCACTGCGTAATACCCGCTTTCGGTCCCATCATCTTTACCGGAACTTCCGCCCAGGGCAAAAACGGTCAGGCAGGCAAGCTTTGTTTCAATCTGATTGAGGTTTTCCCCCTCGCTCCTGGCAATATCCGCGATGGAACGGAACATAATAACCGTAGTTGCCGGCAGTTCAACGGCCAGAGCCGGGAGACCGAAGGCGCCCCCTACCCCTCCCGAGGCGGCGACAAGGATTTTATGAAGAATATCGTTTGAAGATTTCCGGTCAGAATGGCTGATCGTTTTGATTGCAACATCAAGTGCGTGCCGCAGCGACTTCTGCGTTACGGTCTGGATGGCGTCGGACCATTTTGCCGGCAGATAATCAAAAGCCTTTTCAAAGGGCATTCCAATAACGTTGGTGAGTTTTGCCGCAAGCCCGGGATTCTCTAAAAGATCTCTGGCATATTGCAATCTTTTGAAGTCTTCTGAATTCATGCCTATTTTGAAACCCTTACAACAGGATGCATAACAGGAGGACGTAAAATCATCCTTAGTTATGGAACTGTATCTTCCAATATTATTTTGTTCAAGAGAATTTTCAGGGGAAATTTCATCCACACAGGAAGGGCGGCAGCAGTTTCCCCTGACGGGGATCAACTCTTGGGTTGAAAAAAAATCAGAAATATGCGATATTAAAATGTATAAAGACAAAAGTGTTGTTTACTGCCGAATGCCGGGGCCACGGGCGGAAGTGATGGATTACCAGCGATTGCTTCCATGAAAACCGGTTTACTCAAAATACTCAACTGCATTCTACTGACTGATTAAAATAAATCGTGACGGCAATCTTTCATCGATTGCAGCGGCACATGGAATAATTTTTTTTGGGGGAATATGGCCATGAGAATAGCTGTCTTAACAGGCGGCGGGGATTGCCCCGGCTTGAATGGTGCGATTAAATGGGTGACAAAGACGGCGCTTGATCCTGCTCTGGAGAAAAAGCGGTCTGTAAAATTCGACGTTATCGGTATCAGAGACGGGTGGAAAGGACTAGTGGAAGTCGATCCGGAAAATCCCGAGAGCCTGGCCCGCCATACGCGGCGACTGGACGAGGAAATCGTACGGACCTGGGATCGTTACGGGGGAACCAATCTCGGTTCTTCACGGACCAATCCTTTCAATCCAAAGAAAGACGCGTCTGAAAAAGTAATTCAGAACATCGCCCGGTTGGGTATCGATGTCATTGTGGCCATTGGCGGGGAAGACACCCTTGGTGTCGCTTCCAAGCTCTACAGAAGGGGTATCAAGGTTGTCGGCATTCCCAAGACGATCGACGGGGATCTGGTGGGCACGGATTATTCCCTGGGTTTTGATTCAGCAGTCAATGTTATTATGGAAGAAATTGACCGTCTCCGGACGACGGCCGGTTCGCATGGCCGGATTTTTGTGGTGGAAACCATGGGGCGGCATGCGGGCTGGCTCGCTCTTCACGGCGGAGAGTGCAGCGGAGCATACATCATTCTGATTCCCGAGCACCCCTTTGACATGCAACGGGTCTGCACGCTTCTGGAAGAGCGTCGCGGCCGGGAGATTCAATACAGTATTATTGTTGTTTCCGAAGGGGCGACCATGAGCGTCCATCAGGAATTCTGCAAGGATGACAAGGTCGATGAATTCGGACACAGATCGCTGGGGGGAATCGCTGCGTACATTTCGCGTGAAATTGAAGAAAAGACGGGATTTGAAACACGCTATGTCATCCTGAGTCACCTGCAGCGAGGGGGATCACCGTCCGCACGTGACCGTCTCATGGCGAGGTGGTTCGGGATAGCGGCAGTGGACATGATCGTCAATGAAGATTTCGGAAGAATGGTGAGTTTCCGCCACGGCGAGATGACATCTGTTCCCATGAAAGACGTTACTGATCACCTGAATCTCATCGATGTGGACAAATATTACGATACCGAACGCTACAACGGAAAACGATCGATTCTCTAAAAGGAATCCGGCAAAAAACATCTGCCCGGTCAACATGGTTAAATCTGCTCTTCAACAGGAGACGGAAATTGAACCTGATTTACAAGACAGCAGCAGATACGTTCTTATTGCTCAAAAAGCACCTTTCGAAAAGAAAGCACAGGAAAACATATGCCCGGGATGAGTTGCCTCTTAGTTCGGAACTGTTCAGCTCCGAACAGATGAAGCAGCATGGCAAAAACCTGGCCGGTCTCCATCAGCTAACCAATAAGAAAGCCACCGAGAGGCTTCTGGGGCGCCTTCATGAAAATGAAGATGTTCTGGTCGAAACCATCCGGCGGCTGACCACCGTCGTCAAGGAAAACTATCCCGTTGCACCTGCGGAGGAGTGGCTCCTTGATAACTTTTATTTAATTGAAGAAAATGTCCGCACCTCCAAGCGCCACCTGTCCCGTGGATTCAGCCGGGGGCTTCCCTGGCTTGCGTCCGGACCCTCCGCCGGACTGCCCAGAGTTTATGATATTGCAGAGGAAATTATTTCTCACGGCGACGGCAGGGTGGATCTGGAAAATCTGGTCAGCTTTGTTACCGCCTATCAATCCGTTTCCTGTTTGAAACTGGGCGAACTTTGGGCGATTCCGATCATGCTGCGTCTGGCGCTGATTGAAAATCTCCGCCGCATCGGAACACGCATCATGGCAGACGTTGCCGATCGGGCCCGTGCCAATTACTGGGCGGACCAGATGATTGACGTGGCGACAAGGGATCCAAAGAGCCTCGTGCTGACGATCGCGGACATGGCCCGTTCTGACCCGCCGCTGCTCAGTTCTTTTGTCGCGGAATTCGCTCGCCGTCTTCAGGGGAAAAGTCCGGCGCTGGCCCTGCCGCTGAGCTGGATCGAACAGCGGCTTTCCGAATCGCATTTAACCCTAGAACAGGTCATCCAGGCAGGAAATCAGCAGCTGGCGTCCGATCAGGTCTGTGTCAGCAACAGCATCGTTTCCCTCCGGTTTCTGACGACAATGGACTGGCGTGAATTTGTCGAAACCATGAGCGTGGTCGAAAAAGTGCTGCGCGAGGATCCCAGTGATGTATATATCCGGATGGATTTTGCCACACGCGATCATTATCGTCATGTGATTGAAAAAATTGCAAAAAAATCTTTGCTGTCCGAAGGGGATATCGCCGGATTGGCGGTGGTAATGGCCCGGGAGGCCGCATCGTTAAAGGCCGGCGATGATCGGATGACCCATGTCGGTTATTATCTGATTGATGAGGGATTGCCAAAACTCGAAAAAAGAGCTCAGATGCGCCTTTCTCTATCTGAATCTGTCAGGCGGGCGTTTATCCGGGTTCCCCTCCTGATCTACCTGGGGAGTATTGTCGTCATCACCCTTTTGCTGACAGGATACCTGTTGATTCTGGTTCAGGCCGCCGGGCTTCCGAAATGGACGATGTTCCCGGCTGCACTGGTCATCGCACTGGGTTCAAGTTCCCTGGGAGTATCCCTGACGAACTGGCTGGCCACACTGTTTATCCGTCCGCAGCCCCTGCCGCGCCTGGATTTTTCCATGGAAATACCGCCGGAAGCCAGTACACTGGTGGTTATTCCCACTATGCTGAGCGATGTTCAAAGCGCGAAAGACCTCGTCGAGGCCCTGGAAATTCGATTTCTGGCAAACCGGACAAATAATCTGCACTTTGGACTGCTTACGGATTTTTGCGATGCCCCCTGCGAAAAAATGCCTGAAGATAATGAGATTTTGAGCGTTGCGGAAAAGGGAATCAAGGAACTCCATGAGAAATACAGAGGCGTCAGGGGAGGATCTTTTTACCTTTTTCATCGTCCACGCCGCTGGAATCCGGAAGAAAAGATATGGATGGGTTATGAGCGCAAGCGCGGTAAACTGGCCGAGTTGAATGCTTTTTTGCGCGACGGCACGAGAGATTGTTTTTCAAAGATAATGGGGGCCACGGAATTATTGTCCAACGTGAAGTATGTGATCACCCTGGACACCGATACGCAGCTGCCGCGTGATGCGGCCGCAAAATTCATCGGGACAATGGCCCACCCGTTGAACCGTCCCCGTTTTGATGAAAGAAAAAGAATAGTCTGCAGTGGCTATGGGATTCTTCAGCCACGCCTGGTAGAGAGTCTTTCAGGTGCAAAACAGACTCGGTATTCATGGTTATGGGGAGGGCAGACGGGAATTGACCCTTACACGCGCATGGTTTCCGATGTTTATCAGGACATTTTCGGGGAAGGGTCTTATGTAGGAAAGGGAATTTATGATGTTGACGCGTTTGAAAAGGCACTGCACAACAGACTTCCCGAGAACCGGATCCTGAGCCATGACCTGATTGAGGGTTGCCATGCACGCAGCGGGTTGATTTCCGATGTCGAATTATATGAAGAGTATCCGGCTTCGTACTGTGTGGATGTGAGTCGCCGGCACCGCTGGATAAGAGGGGACTGGCAGATTGCCCGCTGGGTGAGATCGAGAGTTCCCGCTCCGGGTGACGGCTATCAATCCAATCCGATTTCGAAACTTTCTCAATGGAAAATATTTGATAACCTTCGCCGCAGTCTTGTTCCCGCCGCCCTTACCGTCATGCTGATTGCCGGCTGGATGCTGCTGCCGCGAGCCTGCCTGTGGACGCTGCTGGTGGCGGGTATTTTACTCATACCCTCTGCTGGGGCCTTTACGCTCGATCTCTTTCGCAAACCGGGAGACGTGCAACTGCGCGATCATATGACTTATGTGCTGCGCCAGACCGGTCGGCGTATTCTTCAGATTATTTTCACCGTCGCATGTTTGCCTTACGAAGCTTGTTACAGTCTGGATGCATTGATGCGCACCCTGTGGAGGGTGATGATTTCGCATAAACGACTGCTGGAATGGAATCCCTTTAAAAATCAGCTTCATTCCGGGCGCAATGCCTTTATTGAATCTTTCAGGACCATGTGGATATGCCCTTTCCTGGCCACGGTATTTTCCTGCCTGATCCTGCTGGAAAGATCCGGCGTGTTTTGCGCCGCCTTTCCCGTACTTGTCCTGTGGTTCTTATCGCCCGCCATTACATGGTGGGTCAGTCTGCCTGCCGTTAAACGGGAGGTTACGCTGAAAGATGAGCAGATCATCTTTTTAAGAAAAGCGGCACGCCGGACCTGGGCTTTTTTTGAAACATTCGTCACGGAAGGCGACAACTGGCTTCCTCCCGACAATTTTCAGGAGCATCCGACCGGTGTGATTGCGCATCGTACGTCACCGACAAACATCGGACTGTCCCTGTTGGCAAACCTCTCTGCCTGTGACTTTCATTATATTACGCCGGGTGAATTCGTCAGGCGAACCGACAATACCTTGGACACCATGGGGAAAATGGACCGTTTCCGGGGTCACTTTTACAATTGGTATGACACGCAAACCCTCAAGATTCTCCCGCCGCATTATATATCGACGGTGGACAGCGGGAACCTGTGCGGATATCTTCTGATATTGAAAAAGGGACTGCAGGAGCTTCCGGGAAAAAAAATCATCGGGGAACGATTGTTCCAGGGGATTTCCGACACTTTTCATGTCCTTCAGGATGTTGAAGGAGATCTGCCTGAAGCTGGACTGAAAGAATTTAAAGACCGGCTGGAAAAGTGCGCCGATTTGCAGAAAATGTCTGCGAAGGAAGGATGGCATATTCTCGATGAGCTTGTAAAATCGGCGTCCGCCCTTGCCGCCGCCTTTGAGGCCGATCGTCAGGGACAGTATGGCCGATGGGTGCAGGCCCTTGTCCGTCAATGCCGTGATGCGGCCGATGAATTAACTGCGCTGTGTCCCTGGGTGACCATGGACATTCCTTCAGACAGGGCCGCCCGTCTGGTTGCAGAAATCAGCATTCCCACCTTGCAGCAAACGTTGGATCTGTCATCCAGATTTCAATCCGCTTTCCATGAAAAAATCGGACCTGCTGCCGATGAAAGCGAAAGGGTGTGGTGTGGAGAATTTGCGTGGAAGGTTTCTGAGGGAAGCCTCAGGGCGCAAGAACGGCTCAAGACATTGGATTATCTGATTAAAAAATCTGAAGAGTTTACTGAGATGGATTACAGCTTTCTGTATGACAAAGGGCGTCAGCTGTTAACCGTCGGGTACAGTGTCGGTGATCGACGCCGGGATAAGAGTTATTATGATCTGCTGGCCTCTGAAGCGAGATTCTGCAGTTATGTTGTCATCGCTAAGGGGGAACTGCCGCAGGAGAACTGGTTTGCCCTGGGGCGCATGCTTACGAATCCGGGAGGAGATCCTGTCCTTATGGCCTGGGACGGTTCGATGTTTGAATACCTGATGCCGCTCCTGGTCATGCCGAATTATG
The DNA here is from genome assembly GCA_964394715.1 of uncultured Smithella sp. Lineage (GTDB taxonomy): Bacteria > Desulfobacterota > Syntrophia > Syntrophales > Smithellaceae > UBA8904. Next base: position 5,852 of record CAYMYR010000037.1, on the reverse strand, counting down.
AAAATACGCTGTTGGATCAGACCTACAAGGCGGCGGTGAAAAGCCAGATCGCCTATGGGAATAAAAGAGACATTCCCTGGGGGATTTCGGAATCCGGCTACAACAACACCGATGTGCATCTGAATTACCAGTACCGCGCCTTTGGCGTTCCCGGCCTGGGGCTCAAACGCGGACTGGCTGATGATCTGGTTGTGGCGCCTTATGCTTCAGCGCTGGCGCTGATGGTCGCACCCCGGGAAGCCTGCGATAATCTACGGCGGCTGCAGGAAAAGGGTATGCTGGGTGCGTACGGCTTTTATGAAGCTTTGGATTACACCCCCTCCCGCCTGCAAAGCGGCCAGACGAGCGTTGTCGTCAGGTCATTTATGGCGCATCATCAGGGGATGACTTTACTGGCCATGGCCCATCTCCTGCTCAATTGCCCGATGCAGGGACGTTTCGAGTCAGAGCCGATGCTCCAGTCAGCGGCACTGTTACTGCAGGAACGCATTCCTAAAACTGTTTCCTACTACAGGCACGTTGCCGAGGATATGAACATCGGAAAATCAACCGGTCCCCAGAAAGTGCCGGTTCGGATCTACAGAACTCCCGATTTGCCGATACCGGAGGTGCAACTGCTGTCCAATGGCCGGTACCACGTAATGGTCACCCAGGCAGGTGGCGGGTACAGCCTCTGGAAAGATATTGCGGTGACACGCTGGCGGGAAGATGCAACACGTGATTCCTGGGGGATATTCTGTTACATAAGGGATATTGCGTCGGGAGAATACTGGTCCAACGCCTATCAGCCGACTCTGAAGCAGCCGGACCGTTACGAGGCCATTTTTTCGGACTCAAAAGTCGAGTTTCGGAGACGCGATGACGATATCAACACATACACGCAGATTGCCGTGTCACCGGAAGATGATATTGAACTCAGAAGAATCCGCATTACCAACCGTTCCAGAAAACGCCGTGAACTGGATATTACCAGTTATGCGGAAATTGTGATGGCTCAGCACGCTGCCGATGAAATTCATCCGGCGTTCAGCAACCTGTTTGTTCAGACGGAAATTATTCCCGCGCACCACGCGATTCTTTGCACCAGAAGACCGCGCTCCAAAAACGATCCCACTTACTGGAATTTTCATTTAATGGCGCTGCATGGCAAAGAAAGCGGCGAGGTGTCTTATGAAACGGATCGTTTGAAGTTTATCGGGCGCGGTAAAACATTGTCCAAACCTCAGGCCATGAAGGTGTCCGCGGAGGATTCGAATGCGCTTTCAGGTACGGAAGGTTCCGTTCTGGATCCCGTTGTTTCCATTCGCCGCCTGATCAGACTTGCCCCGGGCGAGTCGGCCACGCTGGATATGGTTACCGGCATGGCGGATACCCGCGCCGGAGCGGTGGCCCTGGTTGAGAAATACCGCGATCGCCGTCTGGCCGACCGTGTTTTCAATCTGGCCTGGACGCACAGCCAGCTCACTTTGCGGCAAATCAACGCCACCCAGGCTGATGCCCAGCTTTACGGACGTCTGGCCGGTTCCGTAATTTATGCCAATGCCTCGCTTCGGGCAGATCCAAAGATCATTGTCAAAAATCATCGGGGGCAATCCGGTCTGTGGGGATATTCCATTTCCGGTGATTTGCCGATTGTCCTCTTGCAGATCGGCGATCATGCCAACATTGAACTGGCCCGTCAGCTTCAGCAGGCCCATGCCTACTGGCGTTTAAAAGGGCTGGCGGTGGATCTGATTATCTGGAATGAAGACAACGCCATCTACCGGCAATCTCTGCATGACCAGATTGTGGGATTAATTGCCACCAGTATGGAAACGAGAATCACGGATAAACCGGGAGGTATCTTTGTAAGACCGGGCGACCAGGTGCCCAACGAAGACCGTGTCCTCATGCAGACGGTTGCACGCGTTATTATACGGGATGATATGGGAACGCTGGAAGAACAGCTCAACCGCCGAAAAACAGAAACGGTTTCTGTACCGCTTTTGAAAACGGTCAAAAGTCCCGCTGCGAAAATAAGCATGGAGGAGCCCCTGTCTTATTCCGGTTTGATTTTCGACAACGGCATTGGCGGATTTACCCCGGACGGACGTGAATATGTGATCACGACAGAACCGGATCGGAATACACCGCTGCCCTGGGTAAATGTGATTGCAAACCCGCATTTTGGATCCATCATTTCCGAGGGCGGATCTGGATGCACCTGGAGCGAAAATGCCCATGAGTACCGACTGACCCCATGGAACAATGATCCGGTAAGCGATGCAAGCGGTGAAGCACTTTACGTCCGGGATGAAGAAACAGGGCACGTATGGTCTCCCACGCCTCTGCCTGTGCGATCAGCGTCGCCTTATATCTGCCGGCATGGTTTTGGATACAGTGTTTTCACGCATAGCGATGAAGGCATTCGGACAGAGCTTTGGGTCTATGTATCCATCAACACGCCGGTTAAGTTCACCGTTTTAAAGATTCGAAATGAATCGGGACGCAGCCGTACGTTATCCGTGACCGGTTATTTGGAATGGGTGCTGGGTGATCTGCGGTCGAAAACCATGATGCATGTCACAACGGAAGTGGACGCGGGCAGTGGGGCCCTTTTTGCCAGAAATCAATACAATACGGATTTTTCCGATCGAGTGGTTTTCTTTGACGTGGATGATCCGACACGAACCATCACCGGAGACCGGGGCGAATTTATCGGACGAAACCGTGATCTTTCGGCTCCTGCAGCGATGGCCTGTTCGCATCTGTCGGGCAGAGTCGGTGCGGGACTGGACCCCTGTGGCGCCATTCAGGTAAAGTTTGGATTGAACAGCGGACAGGAACGGGAAGTCATTTTCAGGCTGGGTGTGACCGGAAGGCGGGGGGTTGACGATGCCAGCAGCATGGTGCGCGGTTTACGGGGCTCCGCGGTTGCTGAAAAAGAGCTCGAAGCAGTGCGAAACTACTGGGAAGAAACGCTTGGCACAATCCGTGTAGAAACGCCGGATCCTTCGCTGGATATTTTGACAAACGGCTGGCTTCTTTATCAGACCCTGTCCTGCCGTCTGTGGGCGCGCAACGGATATTATCAATCCGGTGGTGCCTTCGGTTTCCGCGACCAGTTGCAGGATGTCATGGCGCTTGTTTATGCCCGTGCGCCGCTGGTCCGGCAACATCTGCTTTTGTGTGCCGGACGTCAGTATCTGGAAGGGGACGTTCAGCACTGGTGGCATCCACCGACAGGTCGTGGTGTTCGCACGCATTGTTCCGATGATTTTCTGTGGCTGCCGTTGGCCACAGCCCGCTATATTGACTTTTCAGGAGATACAGATGTGCTGCAGGAAAGGATCAACTTTCTTGAGGGACGGCAGGTCCGTGAAGAAGAGGATTCCTATTATGATCTGCCGGATGTAATTGATAAAAAAAGCAGCTTGTACGACCATTGTGTTCGGGCTGTCCGGAGAGGTTTGAGATTTGGCAGTCACGGCCTGCCGTTGATGGGGACCGGCGACTGGAATGACGGCATGAATAAAGTTGGAGAAAAGGGCACGGGTGAAAGCATCTGGCTGGGATTTTTCATTCATGATGTGCTTATAAAATTTGCCGGCATTGCAATCAAGCAGGGAGATCAATCATTTGCGGATTTGTGCAGACAGGAGGCGGTCCGTTTGAAAGAAAACATTGAACGCAGCGGCTGGGATGGAAACTGGTACCGCCGTGCATACTGCGATGATGGTTGCATGCTGGGGTCCTGCAGCAACACAGAATGCCGTATTGATTCGATTGCCCAAAGCTGGTCCGTTCTCTCCGGGGCAGCAGACCCGGAAAGGGCCCGGCAGGCCATGCGCGAAGTTGACAGAACCCTCGTGAACAGGGAAGACAAATTGGTTAAGCTGCTTGCCCCGCCCTTTGACCAATCGGAAATAGAACCGGGATATATTAAAGGTTATGTTCCCGGTGTGAGGGAAAACGGCGGTCAATACACGCACGCGGCAATCTGGGCGGCAATGGCTTTTGCCGCTTTGGGGGACCGGGTGCGCGCCTGGGATGTGTTAAATATCATCAATCCGATCAATCATGCCGGGTCCCCGGAAGAAGTGGATGTCTATAAGGTTGAGCCTTATGTTGTAGCATCGGATGTTTATTCTTCACCACCGCATGTCGGACGGGGCGGATGGACATGGCTTTCCGGGTCTGCCGCCTGGATGTACCGGTTGATTGTGGAATCTCTGCTGGGCCTTTCGATTCAGAAAGGCAGGATACGGTTTTCTCCGTGCCTGCCACCTGAATGGAAAGAAATGAAGATTCATTACCGGTACGGGGAAACACTCTATCATATGGTTTTGCGCCAGTATGACTCCGAAACGGAGCGGCCGGGGCTTATCCTGGACGGTTTGGCCGTGACAGGGCCGGAAATCGTACTGATGGATGATCACCGGGAGCATACCATCGAAGTCAATGTTTTGCTTCAGGAGCCTACAGTTCGACCTCCCGGACAATTTCCGTCTTGATCAGGGTGATGAGCTCCTGAAAGACCGGAAGAACGTCCTTGCGAAATCTTCCCGCCACGCAGACATTCATGATGTCATCACCGACTTTCAAATTTCCTTCATTGATCCAGACGCGGATATCCGCGATGCCCTCTGTGTTCTTTAAGCGGCGAACCGCCTGATCCAGTGCGGGACGATCACAGGAAAGATTCATTGCGCCGACCGGTTTCCCCAGCTTGGATGTAGCTCTTACGATGCCGTTATGCACCAGGATCATCCCGAGCAGATCGGGTGCGCACTCTTTTTTTATTTCTCTGATCCATTGCTCAATCATGATTTTCTCCAGTCTGGTCCTGGCCGCAGGCAGGTTTCGTTTCGCTGTTTTTCCTCGCGGCAAGCAGGGTTAGCCTGGCCGAAAGCTTTTGGGCCAGGGATTCAAGCAAGTCTGTTTTCATGTCCGGTTCATAACGGTTGGCGTCCGCATCGCCATTGTTCCAGGTCCCGATGAACTGACCGTCAAGCGCAAAAGGTACGACGGCGACGGAACGGATAAAATATTTTCTGCTGGGTGGAAGAAGCCTGTAAAAATGTTGCAGATCCTTATTGGCCAAAACGGGTTTCATGCCTCCGGTAAGAATTTTGTCCAATAATTCTTTTGAGACAACGGACAGTCTGCTTTCGAGTCTTTCCGACGTTTTTATTTCATTGATCACCGGGGTGGATGTTTGATGATCCATCAGCGTCAGCCATACAAAGGGGACGGTAAACTCATTTTCAATTCCGTCGACCAGGCTTTCGAAAATTCCAGTAATGGTTTCGGCGGACTCGACGGCATCTTCAATTTTTTTGAAGCGCGCCGCGATGATCTCGTTGATGCTCTTCAGGTCGTCTTCATTACTCATGTAATTGATCTCTCCCATCGTGCATAAATTACAGCGTGATCGGACGGTTTTTCAGCCAGACGGGTTGCTAGGTCAATTGTACAGCCGCTGGATTGGGCTGCCGTCGTTTGGGTTGCCAGGATATGATCCACGCGCCAGCCGAGATTGCGTCCGACGGAGTCCCGAATGCGGTAATCATAAAAAGTATACTGCCCCGGTTCATCCGGATGGTGCCTGCGGAAGATATCCGTTAGACCCCAGGAAATAAGATTTTGATAGGCTTCCCAGACTTCCGGATTAAAAGAAACATGTCCGAGGATTCTTTTGGGGTCATGAACATCAATCATTTCCGGCGCGACATTAAAATCACCGCACAGGATTAATTTCTGATCCGTCCGGAAGTTCTTCTTCAGGTAGGCTTTCAGACGACCCAGCCAGGCGAGCTTGTAGGCAAACTGCGGTTTGTCAACCTCCTGTCCCTGGGGCACATATGCGTTTA
>CAYMYR010000036.1:0-28737 GCA_964394715.1 uncultured Smithella sp. | reverse complement strand
AATTAACCAGTAAGCTATATGAATCATTGAAAACTGTCAAGATATTTTCTTGCAGGGGAAAGCATAAAAATAAAAAAAGTTTCGGAAGTTTTTCCTTGATTCCTGAAGCGCACTAAACTAAATGATATTAATAAATATTTTGTTGATGAAAGGGTTGAATCTTTATGAATGATGGAACGCCGACCGGTGAGGTTGATGCTCTTTTGTCCGATGATCTTGGAGAAATATCTATTGAAGAATTGATTCCCGAGCTGCAGGCGGCCTGCAGGCGTGCGGACTGGACAAGTCTTGTGCCCGTTCAGGCCAAGGCCATTCCATACCTGCTTGCCGGGCGCGACGTGATGATCCAGTCAAAAACCGGTAGCGGAAAAACAGGGGCGTATTTGCTGCCGATTATGCAGAAAATTGATCCGCAAAGAAATGTCGCCCAGGCGCTGGTTCTGGTGCCTACCCGTGAACTGGCACTGCAGGTGGCCCGGGAAGCCGAGATGCTGACCGCGGAAACAGAACTGCGCACGGCAGTTGTTTACGGCGGTGTCGGATATAATGCCCAACTGGAAGCATTCCGGGGCGGGGCCCAGCTGGTGGTCGGCACACCGGGACGCATCCTGGATCATCTGCTTAAAAACACCCTTTCGCTTGATCACCTGAAAATGTTGATTTTTGATGAGGCGGACCGGATGCTGTCCATGGGCTTTTATCCTGACATGGTGAAGATCCGCAAATATATTCCAGCCGCGAAAATTACGAGCAGCATGTTTTCCGCAACCTACCCTCCGCAGGTCATACGCCTGGCCGGTCAGTTTTTACATGAGCCCCGGTTGTTGAGCTTAAGCGGCAATGAGGTTCACGTTGCCGAAAGCGAGCATATTTATTATGTGGTACCGGGGATGCGCAAGGAACGGTCGCTGGTCAGGATCCTCGAGATTGAAAATCCCGTTTCGGCGATTATTTTCTGCAATACCAAAGATACCGTGCACTACCTGTCCGTTGTGCTGAAGCGTTTCGGGTATGACGCCGATGAACTGAGTTCAGACCTGGCCCAGAGCTCACGGGAAAAGGTGATGGCGCGGGTGCGCCGTGGCGCTTTGCGGTTTCTGGTCGCCACGGATGTTGCTGCGCGCGGAATTGATATTCCGGATTTGTCGCATGTTTTTCAGTACGAGCCGCCGGAAGACCCGGAAGCCTATATTCACCGGGCGGGCCGCACGGGAAGGATGGGGTCAAGCGGTGTGGTCATTTCGCTGGTCGCGGAAATGGAAAAGTTCAAACTGCAAAGCATCGCCCGTTATTACAATATCCAAATGGAGGAGCGTCCTCTGCCCGGCAATGATGAGCTCGAAAGAGTTGTTGCCGAGCGCATTACGGCGCTTTTGGAAGCCCGTTTACGCAGCCGTGATAATATTCAAATAGAGCGTTTGAAACGGTTTGTGCCGCTGGTGCGGAGTCTGGCGCAATCCGAAGATGAACTGGCGATTGTTGCCATGTTGTTTGACGATTATTATCAGCAGTCCCTGCATACGCCGCCTGCTCAGCCGACGGCGGACAGTCTGGATGAAGCGGGCGCGGCCAGGCCAAAACCCGGGGCGAGGCATAAAAACGGAAAGACCCGGTCGAGAAACAGAAAACCCGGGAAACCATAGTCAGGCAGACCGGCCAAAAATTGCTGTTGACGGCGGTCGGATGATGCAGGAGGGGAAATTCACAATCAGAGCCAGGCAGGTAGAAAATGTGGACGACAGAAAGGCTCTGGAGCTTTCTTTCAGAGATACGGGATCCGGCATTCCGGCATGTGCTTCAGGTCAAATCTTTGATCCTTTTTATACCACCGAGTCTGTCGGTAACACCGGCCTGGGGCTTTCAATTTCCAAAGGAATTATTGACATGTACGGCGGAATCATATACGCTTGTAGTGAAATGAAAAAGGTGCCAAAATTGTCATTAATCTGCCTCTAGCCAAATGATCAATGAGGTTTTGCAATGGAAAAGCTTGTCCGTATTCTGGCCATCGATGATGAAGAATCATTCCCCTTTTTCGTAAAACACAATCTTGAAACCATCACAACGCACAATTTCAAAATCATGACCGCCAACAGCGGCAAAGAAGGACTGAAACCGGCCAGAAATTATAAGCCGGATCTGATCCCGTTGGATGTCATAATGCCGGATATGTCCGGGGCAAAGGTCACGGAGGAACGGCTTCTGGACAACGGGATGAAAAATATCCCCCTTTTTTTCAGTACAGTGCTGGTAAAAAAAGATGAAGTAAAAAACGACTCGGGCACGGTGGGTGGACGTGAGTTTATGGCTAAACCGGTCAGCAGGGAAGAACTGGTCAGGCGCATTGAAATCACCCTAAATCTGCATTAGGTAGCGGTTTATGGTTTTTATGCCGGTTCCCTGGCCGGTCAATTAATTACACGATGCTGAACACGGAGATTTTACATGGATAAAAGCATTATTAAAAGCAGGTTCAATTTTGACAAAGAACTGATCATCATGTTGCTGCTGGTGGCCATCGTCTTGTTTATCTATTTCTTTGTGATTAACCAGCGGGCGTTTTTGAATGTTTTCTATCTGCCGGTTTTGCTCGGGGCATACTTTTTCGGCAAGCGTTATGCGGTTGTGTCGGCTGTATTTTCTGTTGTGGTTGTCTGTCTGATGGCCTACGTGTTTCCCCGCAGTTTTGTTGCCGGATCTGTAGAAAATGCAGAGTTCTATAAGTGGCTTGATCTGATTACCTGGGGAATTTTTCTGATTTTCACAGGTTATTGTATGGGGCTGTTGTATGAGAAAAAAGAGCAATCCCAGAAGCAGCTGCAAAAGACATACAGCGGCATTATTGAAATGCTGTCGCTGGTGATTGAATCGGCTGACAATTACACACAGAGCCATTCTCACCGTGTCTCCATCATTGCCAGAATGATTGCCCAGAAGATGAAGCTCAATCAGCTGGATGTTGAAAATATCAGGATCGCCGCGCTTTTACATGATCTGGGCAAGGTCGGCGTAAGCGAATCGGTCCTGCAGAAAGTCACCACATTGACATCCCAGGAAAGAAGCCACCTTCGCCGCCATACATTGCTGGCCGTCAACATGCTCGAGCCGCTTGGGGAAACTGTGGGAGATATTCTGCCCATCATTCTTCATCATCATGAAAAATATGACGGCAGCGGCTACTACAAGGCTGCACAGGAAGATATTCCTCTGGGTGCGAGAATTATCGCGGTGGCAGACGTATATGACGCACTGACCACGGATCGTCCCTACCGGAAAGCGTTCACCTCACTTCAGGCCAAGCAGGAGATTCTGGCTAACTCCGGTAGTCATTTCGATCCCCAGGTTGTCAAAGCTTTCAGTGAGATCTTTCCCTTTCTTGAAACGGAGAATTATCTTTCTTCTGCTGCTGTCTAAGCGAGTGAATGAGCACAAAGCGTCGGACGCGCTATTTGCGGAGGTTGTATTTAATCATCTTCAATTGCAGGCCCTTCCGGCTGATGCCCAATTCTTTTGCAGCCCGGGTAACGTTATCACCGGATTCTTCCAGGCATTTGATAATCATCTGTTTTTCCACGTTTTCCATGTGTGTGCGCATAAAGTCTTTAAAAGATGCGTTATCTTCAGAAGACGGGGCAATCACATTTTCCTGCAGATTGGTCAGAAATTCCGATGGCACTTCCCCGACTGTAACCACGTTCGTTTTTGCCACCAGCATCATTCTTTCCATCAGGTTTTCCAGTTCCCGGATATTGCCGGGCCAGGTATGCCGCATGAGCAATTCTATCACGGCATCGTCGACGCCGCGGATGTCCAGCTCCAGTTTTCTGTTTAACTTATCAATGAAGTAATTCACCAGAGGCAAAAGATCATTCATCCGATTCCGTAAAGGGGGCACGTTAATGGGGAAAACATTGATCCGGTAGTAAAGATCTTCACGAAAGTCCCCTTTCCGGATGCTTTGAAGGAGATTTTGATTGGTGGCGGCAACAATGCGAACATCCACCTTGATGGTTTTGATGCCGCCGACCCTTTCGAATTCATGTTCCTGCAGGACACGAAGCAGTTTGACCTGCATGTCCCTGGGAATTTCGCTCACCTCGTCCAGGAAAAGAGTTCCTTTGTTTGCCAGTTCGAACTTGCCGGGTTTGGTCAGCACGGCGCCTGTGAAAGCGCCTTTCTCATAACCGAACAGTTCGCTTTCCATGAGTGTCTCCGCGATAGCCGCGCAGTTGATTTTAATCAGCGGATTATTTTTACGCGGTGAATTCCTGTGAATCGCCTCTGCAACCAGTTCCTTGCCCGTGCCGGTTTCACCGTTAATGAGGACGGTTGTTGTGGTGGGAGCCACGCGTTTAATCGCGTCAAATACATCCATGGTTGATTGGCTGGATCCGATGATGCCGCCGCGTTCAATTTCTTCCGGGGGCAGAAGAAGTTCATTTTCCTTCAGGTCCCTTGTTTTGATTGCTTTGGATACAACATTTTTCAATTCCTCGAGTTCGAAAGGCTTTGTAATGTAATCCAGCGCCCCTTTTTTCAGCGCTTCAACGGCTGTTGCGACAGTGCCATGGGCCGTGATCATGATAACCGGAACATTCGGGTACTTCCGGCTGACGCGGTCCAGCAATTCCATGCCGTCGATTTGCGGCATTTTCAAATCTGTAATGACGGCGGCAACCGGGCCGGATTTTAAAATTTGAAGCGCTTCCGATCCGTTGGATGCAGCGGCGACTTCATACCCTTCTTTTTTCAGCATGGCAGCCAGGACCAGCCTCATATTCAATTCATCATCAACAATTAGTATTCTGTTCATGTTTTTCAACTATTAGAACCCGGTGATTAAATCAAGAAGGATTGTAAGGGATTTTATCCCCCGCGTCGAGCTGGATGAAGAAGATGCTTCCTTTTCCGGCAGCGGATTTTACCCGGATGGAACCGCCATGTTCCCTGATGATCCGCCTGCATATTGCCAGCCCCAGTCCCACACCGCTTTCTTTCGTTGTGTAGAAGGGCTTAAAAATGTTTTTGAGGTGTTCCGGACGGATTCCGCTGCCTGTGTCCTGTATGGAAATACCGATGGCCGGACCCTCGCCGGTTTCAATTTTCGATGTTTTGTATGTAAGTCGGCCTCCCCGCGGCATGGCTTCAATCGCATTGAGGGAAATATTAATCATGACCTGAAGCATCTGCTGCTCATCGATATTGACCCTCGGCAGTTCCTCCTGAAGCTCCTGGAAAATGGCAATATTTCCGGTCATGCGATTCGCGGCGATAATGGAAATCGTCCTGAGAACAACGGCGTTAATGTCCTGTGGCCGGACATTGCCGCCCGCGGGACGGGCGTAATCCAGAAATTGGCTGACGACGGTGTTCAGCCGGTTGACTTCATCGATGATTACTTTCAGAAGCTGTTCCTGCTCTTCTGTAGAAGCTTCGGACTGAAGGAATTGCGCCGCGCCCTTGATTGAACCCAACGGATTACGGATTTCGTGGGCAAAGACCGGTGCCATTTCCGCGAGCATCAGTGATTTTTCCTTTTCCATTTTTTCGTCAGACTCGTAGAGCGATGTGAAGATGTCCTTGCTTTCCGGATAGAAGAAGTTAAAAATATTTTTTAACATCATCTTGACCGGCGTGATGGAAATGATGATTAGAAACGACATCATGAAGACGCTGGTAAAAGATGGCGCACTTTCACTAAAAAAGAAAGATACCAGATAAATGATCGCTGCACCGGTCAGTGTGCTCACAGCGATCACGAGGGCTCGCGCGAAAAAATGGTGCAGTTCGGAAAGGTGGGGATATGCGACGATCAAAAGGGTAAAGTAAAGCAGTGCCGATAAAACCAGACCGCTGACCGGTGCAAAATGGTATCCCAGATAACCTAAAAGATCGATTGAGCAGATGAAGGCGGCTATCGGACATGCAACCAACAGGTAACTCAAGCGTTTTTTTTCTGTTGAAGGCGCTGATCTCTTCACATGATGCAGCAGGGAAAAATAACATAAACCGAGGACAACGCAGGGATAGACGATCAGGGCGAAATGAAAATCCGCCCGTGAAGCAAGAGAGGTAAATTGCGAAACGGCTCCTGCTGCGCTGATCAGGGACAGCACGGCCATAGATCCCTTCAAAAGATAAGATTGATTGCGGGTTAGCATCCGGAAAAAAAAGACGACCGCAGGAGCGATGGCCAGAAGGCCAAGGTGTTCAAGATGTTTCCAGAAACCGGCGTCGAGGAGCCCTTTGAGAAAAGCGGCTGACTGGGAAACGAAAACCGCGAGGCACAGGACGGCGAATGACTTTTGCAGCCTGTCCATTTTTCCCGTGATGAACAGCGAAAGGGCAATCGTGAAACTGGTCGCAGCCAGTGTAAAAGTATCCATGTCAATTCCGGTTTTTCGGTTTAGGGTGATTCCCTATACCGTAGAAAAAGGAAAAAGCTAAGGGAAATTTCCTTTCGATTTTTCAAATAATTCAGATTGAGGGGCAGAAAACGTCTTATGCCGCAAAAGATTGACTTTTTATCCGCTCTGATTTAAGAATCAAAATCCATATAAGATAAAAAGAGGGGATTGGTGAATTCATGAAGAAAAAGGATTTATTAAAGAATGCAGTCGAGCATATCGACATTAAGGCAATCAATTCGGTGGAAATGATCCGGGCCATGAAGAAAATGTCGTTTTCCGCAAGGGATCTGGCATCTGCCGCGGATATTTACGACCGGATGCTGCGTGAGAAAAAATGCGCGGTTATTCTGACGCTGGCCGGCTCGACCAGTGCCGCAGGCTGTATGCAGGTTTATGTGGATCTGGTGAAAAACAATATGGTGGACGCTATCGTGGCGACGGGTGCCTCGATTGTCGATATGGATTTTTTTGAGGCCCTGGGGTTCAAGCATTATCAGGGGACTCCTTTCATTGATGACAAGTTGTTAAGGAGCCTGTACATTGACCGGATTTACGATACCTTTATCAGCGAAGATGATCTGCAGTACTGCGATCGAACAATTAAAAAAATAGCGGATTCGCTTCCCCCGCGCCCTTATTCGTCCAGGGAGTTCATTTCCGAAATGGGCAGGTATCTGGTCAGGCATTCCAAAAAGAAAGAATCGCTGGTTCAGGCGGCTTATGAAAACCATGTTCCGATTTTCTGCCCCGCGTTTTCAGACAGTTCAGCGGGTTTTGGCCTGGTCATGCACCAGTATGAGCGGCCCGGCAATCATCTTTCCATAGACTCCGTGAAGGATTTTCTGGAATTGACCATGATCAAGATCCATGCGGGGACCACAGGGCTTTTGATGATCGGGGGCGGTGTGCCGAAAAATTTCGCGCAGGATACTGTTGTCTGTGCGGAGATTCTGGGCAAAGAGGTTCCCATGCATAAATACGCGGTTCAGATTACCGTTGCCGATGTCCGCGATGGCGCCTGCTCGAGTTCCACGCTCAAGGAGGCCAATTCCTGGGGCAAGGTGGATTCATCGTGTGAACAGATGGTCTACGCGGAAGCTACAACAGTTCTTCCTCTGCTGGCCAGTTATGCCTATCACAGGGGAAGCTGGAAAAAACGTAAAAAGTGGGAGCTCTCCCGGCTTTTTAACAACACGCCCGGAAAAACCGGAAAGAAGATAAAATAAACCCTAAAGGGGAGGGGACAATTCCTTTTCTTGCCCGTTTCAGGTGAGAATGACAAAACAACATCATGGGTTGCGGATACCTTGGAATTCTTCGGGGTTTTACCGGATTGGATTCTGGTGGAGATGAGGGGGATCGAACCCCTGGCCTCGGCGTTGCGAACGCCGCGCTCTCCCAGCTGAGCTACATCCCCAACCGTAAAAAAACGCCGCGAGCATATAGTTTGATTGTTCCAATGTCAAGAATTACTTGGGAGTCTGATGAAAAATCGAGGTCGGTGCCGCCCGAATCTCGGCTTGACAAATCAGGCTTGTTTTTCCTATACTCAAACAGGTTTCATTATCCATATCATTTATACAAAGTAACGGTATTTCGATACACCATACCGGGTTAAATTTAACATTCACAGGAGAATTCCATGGCAAAAATCGACGCTTTTTTCCAACTGATGCATGACCATCAGGCATCCGACCTTCACCTTGTGTCCGGTCAGCAGCCTGCCATACGTATTCGCGGTGATATCGAACGCATAAAATATGATATTCTGAATAATGATTCCCTGAAAGCGCTCCTCTATGAGATCACGCCGGAACATAAAATCAAGCATTTTGAGGAAACCGGCGATGTCGATTTTGCATATGAACTTCCGGGGCTTGCAAGATACCGCGCCAATTTTTTTCAGCAGAAATACGGCATCGCGGCGGTATTTCGTGAAATTCCCAGCAAAATTGCCACGTGCGTGGAACTGGGAATGCCGTCCGTGATTGCCAAACTGGCCATGCTGCCGCGCGGACTGGTGTTGGTAACCGGACCGACCGGAAGCGGAAAATCGACAACCCTGGCGGCGATAATTGATGAGGCAAACCGCCTCCGCAGGGATCATATCATTACGATTGAAGATCCCATTGAATTCGTGCACAAAAGCCAGAACTGTATCGTTAACCATCGTGAAGTGGGGATTCACACGAAAACATTCTCCGCAGCCCTGCGGGGCGCGCTGCGTGAAGATCCGGACATTATTATGGTGGGTGAAATGCGCGATCTTGAAACCACGGCTCTGGCGGTTGAGGCCGCCTCGACCGGACACCTGGTGTTCGCTACCGTCCACACCACCAGTGCGGTGAAAACGGTTGACCGTGTCGTTGAAATATTTCCGGACTCTGAGCAGTTGCAAATTCGGTCAACACTGGCTGACGGATTGCGGGCGGTTATCTCTCAGGTAATTTTCAAAAGAGTCGACATCAAGAACCGCTGTGTCGCCCTGGAAATCCTCATTGCCAACGCGGCGGTGCGCAACCTCATCCGGGAACAGAAAACCTATCAGATTCCTTCCATGATCCAAACCGGCAAGAAATACGGAATGCAGCTTCTGGATGACGGCATTATGGATCTTTATAATCGAGGCTGGATCAGTGGCGAAGACGCGTATCTGAAAGCAAATGACAAACCCAGATTCCGTCCGCTTTTAAAATATCCACCAACAGACTTTACTGAAGTTTAGAGAGGATTTTTTATGAGAAAACCGGAAATAGATCATATCCTGATCAAAATGCTGGAATCCAGTGCCAACATTTCCGACATTATCCTGACCGTCGATAAGCCTTTCCAGGTAGAGGCCGCCGGTATCCTGGTTCCGGTGGAGCTTGAACCTCACTTTGAAAGACTGACGCCGTTTCAGACGGAAACTTTCGCGCTGAATCTGATCAATCAGGACCGTCGCCTGATTGATTTATTGATGAACGAGGGTTCCTGTGACCTTTCCTATGAATTGCCGGGCCTTGCCCGTTTCCGTGTAAACATATTTTCACAGCGCGGTCAGTATTCCATTGTCCTGAGAAAACTGGAGACGCAGATTCCTTCGTTTACCGAGTTGGGCCTTCCGGATGCCTATCGCCGGGTGGCGGAGGAAAAAAACGGCATTGTCCTGGTCACCGGTGCAACCGGTTCCGGTAAAACAACATCGCTTGCCGCCGTCATCAATGACATCAACGAAAAACATCCGGTTCACATCATCACACTGGAGGATCCGATCGAATACACGCACACACAGAAAAAAGCGACGGTCAACCAGAGGGAACTGGGCAAGGATTTTGACTCGTTTGCCAACGGTTTGCGCGCAGCGCTGCGCCAGGCCCCCAAAGTCATTCTGGTGGGCGAAATGCGCGATCGCGAATCGGTGGAGATTGCTTTGAATGCTGCAGAAACCGGACATCTTGTGTTAAGTACGCTGCATACCACCGATGCCGGCCAGACGATCAATCGTATTCTGGGTATGTTTGCCATTGAAGAGGAAAATCAGATCCGGACGCGTATGGCGGATTCATTGCGCTGGATTATCTGCCAGCGTCTGCTGCCGAAAATAGGAGGCGGCCGGGTGGCCGCGTTTGAGGCCCTGGGTACCTCTTTGAGGGTCAAGGACATTGTTCTTCATGGAGAATCAGAGGGCAAGACGTTTCAGGACATTATTCAGCAGGGTAAAGCGTTCGGAATGGTCACGTTCGATAATTCCATCGTTGAGCTCTTTGCCAAAGGCCTGATTACCGAAGAAACCGCCAAAGCTTATGCATCCAACCGTTCCAACATTTCGCGCGGCATTGACTCCATCAAAAGCGCGAGGGGTGAGAAAACAACGGACATCGAACATCTCGAGGTTGACCGCTTCTACGGCAAAGATAAAATGAAGGACAAGTTCTGGGGATAAGAGCCAAACCTTTCTCAATGGACAGACGAAGGAGACGTCAATGGCTGAAGAAACAGCAAAACCAGTGGTAAAGAAAGCGGGAGAAGGGATTGATTATTCCGGAAGACCTTTTGGTTATACGATACCGGATACACAAACAGCGATGATTTGTGAACAGGATCCCGTGATACGTGAAAAGTTGGTGGCTGATTTAAAGAAAATCGGGTTTTTAACCTCTCAACCGGCCACATACAAAGACGCTCTTAAACATATGCGTTTTCATGTTTTTAACGTTGTGTTTGTGGATGATGATTTTGACACCGGTGTCTGGGAGACCAATAACGTTCTTCGTTATCTGGAAAATCTGAATATGGCCGTAAGGCGTCAGATTTATGTCGTTTTAGTCAGCGCGACGCTTCCAACGATGGACAATATGCAGGCGTTCAACAAGAGTGTTAATCTGATTGTCAACAAGCGCGACATCACCAGCCTGGAAAAAATATTGCGCCAGGCCATGGCGGAGGATGAAGATTTTTATCGTGTCTTCAAGGAAACAATTCGAAAACAGAGTTAACTGTTCTCTGTTTCAACCGGATGTTTTTTTACAGCGGCCAGAGGCTTGCCGGGCTTCTTCCAGGTGTTGAAGGCAGGGTGTCGATGCATCAAAGGAAAGTGCGGATTCAAAAGCTTTAACCGCATTGTCAAAATATTCCGCCCTCATCAATGAAATACCCAGACGATTCAAATAGGCCGCTGCATGCGGCGGGTTGTATTCACATGCCTTTTCATACTGGGCAAAGGCATCGGGTATCTCATTGATTGCAACCAGAAGATCTCCGAGAGAACAATAGTAAAGGCTGTTGGACGGAGAAAGTTCCAGACAGTTGATCAACAGTTCTCTCGCTTCGTTGAAAAGCCCTTTCTTCATACATAGACCGGCTGCCTGAAAGAGGTAGCGGTCCGCATCGTCCGGATCAATAATACCTGCCTGACGATAGGCGTTTTCAAACTCCTGATTCTTTCCCGCTGCAAGACAGGCCTCACCCAGAAGACAGTAGAAAGCGGGATTGTCCGGTTCCATGGATGTGAGCGTTTTGAATGTTTCACAGGATTTTTCACTCCGGCCGGCGAGCAGGTAAGCCGTCCCGAGTTCTTTCAGCAGTCCGATATCTTCCGGCTGCACCCTGGCCGCTTTCTCGCAGATGGCGACCAGGCTTTCGATCTGTTCTTCCTGTTTATAAATCCTTACCAGTTCATCGTAGGCAAAGCCGGTAAAGACTTTACGCTGGAGTTCTCTGTCCAGGAGGATTTCCCAGTATTCAACTGAGCGCTGCTTGTTTCCATTGTCCCAGTGAGCCCAGGCCAGACGAAGCATCACGGATTCATCGTCCGGGTGAAGCTCGTGAATTTCCTGAAGGCATGAAATGGCTTCGATCAACAGTCCATGCTTCAGCAGTTCGTCTGCCCGGTCAATTTTTCCCTCGATAGTGTTGTCTTGCATCATGGAATTAAAAAAAACGGGGGAGTAGATTCTCCCCCGAGAGTTCTAGCAACTGCAAGTACCGCAGCAACCGCCCTCAGCGGGCGTGAAGCTGGATGTTAATTTGAAACCGGCACCCTGGGGTGTTGTGATGAAATCAATATTGATGGGTTTTGACTGATTCAAGAGGTCCTTTTCGATGACAAATTTTGTTCCTTTTTCTTCAATCACTTCATCTTCATTTCTTGGCTCGTCCAGAGCCATTCCCAAAGAGGGACCCGATCAACCCATGGATACGGTGATGCGGATGGCCGCATCAGGATTTTTATCCTTGAGAAATTCTTTAATGACTTCCGAGGCCTTGTCTGTAACTGTCAGCATGTAACATTCTCCTTCCGGTGACGTCCTTTTGGCGCCAAAGTTTTCAATAACTTATTCATAAATGGTCCTTTGTCAATTATAATTTTGCTGACTTTAATTAAGGTCTTGTATTTACAGGTAAAAAGCAGAATGACCTGCCGTTTTTGATGATGATGTATGCTTGTTCACAAGAGGAAGGGGCAGTGATGAGCTTGAGCGATGAATGTGAAATCAGAAATCATCGATTTTCCTTGTTTTCTTCGTTTAATTTTTGTCTTGCTGAAGCCAGTGTCCTGTCGAAGTGTTTTTCCAGATTTTTGTTGACTCCCCGCAGGCCGGCAACAACCGCTTCAGCCCATTGCAGATATTCGTTTCTTCTTTGCAGGGACCAGTGGTCCGGCGGAGCAAAGGCAATATCATGGACATTGCTTATTTTATCCGCCAGTTTAATGAGTTTGGCGCTTTGTGAAAGGTGGGATGAATGAACAATCTGCTTTTGTTTTCTTTCCTGCTTGGGTAGATTTTTGTCATCGCTGACTTCCAGGACCAGTCCCAGAACCTCATTGCCGAAGTTCATGCTTATTTCCTCACAGGTCGTGTCCGTATCTTCAATGGTGTCGTGAAGAATAGCGGCAGTGATGGTAGTTGCGTCGGAGACCTCGCCAACGGTCCACAAAAGATGGGCAACTTCGATGGGATGGTTGATGAAGGGCGAGGCTGCCGTGTCCTTTCTTCTTTGATGGCGATGCTTTTGTGCGGAAAAATAGAGTGCCTTTAACAAAAAGGCCATATCGTTTTTCAAATCTACCTCCTTGATGTGATCTTATAGCACATTTACCGTTTCCCTTTGAATGAAAATAATACGACTGTCCCGTTTGAGATTATTGCGGATGTGTGATAATTATTTACATCCTCGGGGGGTGGCCCATGTTTGACAATCTTTTTGCCGGTTTTCCCAAGTTGATCTTTGTCCTATTGCTTGCGTTTGTAACGTTCTTATTCGCTCATATCCTGAAGCCTTTCTTCTTCGCAATCTTCTGGGCGGTGTTGCTGGCCGCCATTTTTTCACCCCTGAATAAGTTGATGCAGTTAAGGTTTAAAAGTGCCAACCTCTGTGCAGGGCTTACGCTGGCGGTTGTATTGATCACGCTGATTCTGCCGGCAGGATTTATCCTTGCCCTGCTGGTCGGGGAGACGCTCGATCTTTATCAATCCATCCATTCCCACGGAGGGGGCTGGATGGATTCGATTAATGGAGTCTTCAGCTCCCTGAGTAATCATCCGCTCCTGGCGCGTTTCAATCCCGATCAGCAGTTTATCACCGATAAAACGGTTGATTTCCTGAAAGTTGCCGCAAACTTTCTTGTGAAGAATTTGTCTGCTCTGACCGGAAACACAATCGTGTTTTTCGTTGAATTTGCCGTTATGCTTTACTGCCTGTTTTATTTTCTAAGGGATGGAAAAAATCTGATCGATACGATCATTCATTATATGCCGGTTGATGAACATCACATGAATACCTTTATTTCCGAGTTTCTTGTCACGTCGAAGGCAACGTTGAAATTCACATTTGTTATCGGCGGTATACAGGGATTTCTGGGCGGATTGATTTTTTATATTACCGGTGTTGACAGGGCGTTGGTCTGGGGCGTTCTGATGGTCGGTCTTTCCATTGTACCGGCAATCGGCAATTCCATCATCTGGGTGCCGGCCGGGATCATCATGCTGCTTCTGGGACATATCTGGCAGGGGATTGCCATTCTGTTTTTCGGATTCGTGGTCATCAGCTCCGTGGATAACCTGCTGCGCCCGATTCTTCTGGGGCATGATATTCAGATGCATTCGCTCTTGATATTTTTATCAACCCTGGGAGGCATTGCGGCTTTCGGATTTTCGGGTTTTGTTCTGGGGCCTGTGGTTGCAGCGTTTTTTCTGGCCAGCTGGAAAATGTTTCTGGAAATTTCCAGCGAGGAAAATATGCCCGGGAAAACAGGACAGGATCCGTCAGGGCTCCAGTAAAAATCGCCAGAGTGCCTCACGGTCTTTTGCACACGCGTAATCAATGCCGATTCTGGGAGTGGACAGGACCATGAACGGAATTGCATGTTGATGGTCCTCCACCCATAGCTGATTTCCCCGCGTAACATCCCACCCGTTGAACGTTTTGTCGATGCCCAGGGCCTGGCAAAGTTTGGCCGGTCCATTGGTCAGTTCCTTTCCGCGGCGTTTTCTGCGCGCCTCCATTTCCTCAAGCCCCGAAACGGCCTTTATGGCGCGAATCAGTACGGCGGAGGGATTTCCTTCTTCCTCTGTCACCAGGTTTAACAGATAGTGCATGCCGTATGTAAAATACACATAAGCGCGGCCCGGAGGGCCGAACATGACGGCATTCCGTTCGGTGCGTCCACGGTGAGCGTGGCAGGCGCTGTCTCCGCTTCCACAGTAGGCTTCCGTCTCAATAATGATTCCGGATAGTTCCACGCCGTCCATCCGGCGAACGAGCTTTTTCCCCAGAAGGTCACGGGCAACTTCCAGGGTAGGGCGGTTATAAAAATTTTGATTGAGTAAAAGCATGAATAATATCTGGGAAAATGCGATATAATTTCGACTTGACTTCATCTGTTCTTCGTTTTAATAGCTCTCTACCATGATGTAGTATAAAGTCAACTTCAATATGCAGAAATATATTTTTTGCACAGCGAAGGTCTGTTCACAGTGCAAAACGGTTTACACGCCGGAAAAGAAAAACAGCTGGCGGGTGTAATGCTGTTTTTATTAGAGGATTCAACGCTTTGCCCGATGTGTATCAAAAACAGCATCATGGCATGGATTGTGCTCTAACGCGGTCAGCTGTATGCACGATTAAAGTTTTTAAAAATGAATGATGAGGATTTGTTATGGCAGAAATAAAAGGTATCGTGGCAGTTTTCCCCGGGCAGGGATCTCAAAGACAGGGAATGGGGAAGGATTTTTACGATCAAATGTCCGTGTGTCGTCAGACCTACGAAGAGGCGTCTGATGCCGTGGGATTGGATATCGCTTCAATCTGTTTTCAGGAAGATGAACGATTGAACCTGACGGAGTATACTCAACCCTGCATTGTGACAACCGAAGTGGCCATGATTCGCGGCCTTGCCGAAAGGCATGGGTTTCAGGCCAACTGTTTCGGCGGTCATTCGCTGGGAGAATTCACCGCGCTGGTCGCAGCAGGTGTCATCCCGTTTCCCGATGCGGTGCAGATTGTCCGGATGCGCGGCAAGCTGATGCAGGAAGCGGTTCCTGTGGGTGTCGGCTCAATGGCGGCCGTGATCTCCGACGGCATAGATGTTCCCGCTTTAAAAAAGATGATCGAAGATTTGCCGGTTGATGTCGCCAACATCAACTCCGCCAATCAGGTGGTGATCAGCGGAGATGCCGCTGCTTTGCCCGAAGTGGAGAATCGATGCCGGGATCTGTTTGCGGCCCCGAAAACGTTCAGGTTTATAAAACTTAACGTCAGCGCGCCTTTCCACAGTCGTTTTATGAAAAAAATAGAAGAGCCCTTTGCCGGGACTTTAAAAGATTTCAGCAAATCCTTTGAAGGAAGCAACGCTTCCAAAGTGACTTCCAACTATGCAGGAACCTTTCATGCTCCAAACGTTGATGCCGTCATCAACAATCTGGTCTGCCAGCTTTCCAACTCTGTGCTGTGGCGTGAAAACATGCAGGTCCTGGCCCGGCACGCTTCAAGGATTTATGAAATCGGCCCCGGACGGCCTCTGCGTGATTTTTTCAGAACCATTGATGTGGCCTGTGAATCCATTACCGGGCTTGCCGCAGCGGAAAAAGCCTTTGCCAGAGTATCATGAACAGCCAGACAACCTCTTATTCAATCACAGAATCAACGAAAGGCAGCTTATGGATTTAAATCTCAATGAAAATCAAATGATGTATGTGGAAACCGTGCGAAAGCTGGTAAAGAACGAAATAACCCCCCACATTCTGGAACTGGAGAAGGCGCATCAGTTTCCATGGCCGATTATCAATAAAGCCTGGGAAATGGGAGTGGTCAATTTGTGCATTCCCGAATCGGTCAAGGGGTTTGAGATCGATGTGTTTTCATCCGCGATGATTATCAAGGAAATATCCTATGGCGACACGGGTATTGCCACGTCCGCCATGTGCAACGATCTGGCCAACGTGGTCATCAGTCAGCACGGGACGGAGGAACAAAAAGAGAGGTTCCTGAGGCCCTTTGTTGAAAAACCGATCCTTGCTTCTTTCTGCCTCACCGAACCGGGAGCCGGCTCCGACAATTCCATGATGACCAGCTTTATCGCCAAGCGGGACGATGGAACCTACCTTTTAAACGGATCCAAATGTTTTATCACCAACGCGTCTTACGCGTCCCAGTTCACGGTGCTGTGCAAAACCGGCACCCCCACGAGCAACTTCATGGCGTGCGTGGTGATTCCCGCCCCCCATCTGACTTCCGATGACCTCCCCGACGTGGGCGGTGCCACCCGGGAAATCAACCTGCCTGCCGGCGGAAAGATTGTTATCGGAAAACCGGAGGACAAGCTTGGACAGCGGTTGTCCAATACAGCAAGTGTCACCTTCGAGGATGTCATCATTCAACCCGACCAGATCATCGGCAATCGGCGTTTCGGCTTTAAGTACATTATGGATGTGCTGGATTTCGCGCGTCCGATGGTTGCCGCCATAGGCCTGGGGCTTGCCAGAAGAGCCCTCGATGTAACCATAGCCTACACCAGTGAACGCAAGCAGTTCGGTCAGCGCATCTGCGATTTGCCGGTTGCCCGCGACATGATTGTCGCCATGTGGAAAAAAGTGGAACTGGCGGAGCTTGCGCTCCTTAAAGCCGCATTCAAAATTCAGGAGAAGGCGAAGGACGCGGGAATCTACGCGTCGCTCGCCAAAAACGCCTGCGCGGAAGCGGCCCTCTTCTGCGCCAACGAAGGCCTGCATCTGCATGGTGGCTACGGCTTTACCACGGAATACGAAATTTCAAAGCTGGCCCGTGATTCTCATATCATTGACATCTACGAGGGCGTCCGCGAGGTACAGAACATGATTATCGGACGGGAGATTGTTTAAATATGCTGTATCTTCATGCCATGGGGCATTTCAATCCCGAGAATGTTATCTCCAATCAGTTTCTGGAAGATCTGGATATCGGCACCAGCAACGAATGGATTGTCGAGCGGGTCGGTATTGTCAACCGCCGCACGGTTCTGCCACTCGATTATATCAGGGAAACCAAAAATACAGACTTTCGGGCCGCGTCTGAAGCCCGTCTTTACACAAACGCTCAAATGGCCGCGGCGTCTGCCCGAAAAGCGCTCGCACGCGCGAATCTGAAACCCGAAGATATCGGCATGGTGATAGCCGGCAGTTCATCACCGGACAATATCGCGCCGGCCGAATCATCCGCCGTCGCCGCCGAGCTGGGCATTGAAGTGCCCTGCCTGGATATGAATTCTGCGTGCAGTTCATTCGGGATGCAGATGAATTATTTGTCCATCATGCAGCCGGATGCGCTGCCTCCCTACGTGCTGGTTGTGGATTCCGAAACCCTGACGAAGACGGTGGATTATGCCGATCGGTCGATGGCGGTTTTGTTCGGCGACGGCAGTGCCGCTGCCATTGTTTCAACCCGGGTTCCTTCCCGTGCAGCGTTCGCGAGCAGCACTTTTGGTTCCCGTCCTTCCGCCTGGGAAAAAGTCGGCATTGGCTGGAACTGGCGTTTTGGCCAGGATGGCAATGCCGTTCAGGGTTTTGCCATTCGCAAAACCACCGAGGGAGTCCGTGAGCTTAAAAGCCGTTATGCTGACAGCGCCGGAAGATTCATTTTTATCGGTCATCAGGCCAATCTCAGCATGCTGACAACGGTTTGCGAACGCACAGGCATAGCACCGGAAAATCACTGGTATGGTGTTGACCAGTTCGGCAACACCGGATGCTGCGGTGCTCCCGCAGTCCTTTCCGCGTACTGGGGAAAAATCCAGTCCGGTGATTATGTGGCGATGTCGATTGTCGGAGCCGGTCTGTCCTGGGCGCACCTGATGCTGATCATAGGGGATGAAAAATAATGGACAAACCGGTTGCATTGATAACAGGAGGAGCCACGGGCATCGGGGCCGCCTGCGTGCGTGCCCTGGCGGCGGAAGGTTTCCGGATCGGTCTTCATTACCGGAGCAGCAAAGAGAAAGCGCAGACTTTGCTTGCTGAAATCAGCGACGGTTTTCTAGTGCAGGCAGATCTGGCGAACATGGAACAGATTGACGCGATGATCGATCAATTAAAAGAATTGGCCGGTCGTGTGGATGTTTTGGTCAACAATGCCGGCCAGTCCATCAACTCGGATATTCTATCGATGAAGATGGAGCAGTTCGATGAGCAGAGGGCGCTTGCGCGAGGCGCCTGGTATCTGACCAAAAGAATTCTTCGTCAGTTCATGGTTCGAAAAAATGCCGGCCGTATTATTAACATTTCCAGCGTGGTCGGCCACACGGGCAACGCTGGCCAGATTCCATACACCATGGAAAAGGCCGCGCTGGACGCTTTTACCCGCTCACTCGCGCGGGAGATGGCCGGCCGCAATATCCTGGTCAATTCCGTTGCGCCGGGTTTTATTGAAACGGACATGACTTCCGGCCTGCCCGTTGAGGTAAAAGAAAAAATGATGGCGGGAATTCCTCTGGGTCGTATCGGGAAACCGGAAGAAATCGCCGAAGTGGTCGCCTTTCTTGCATTGAAAGGCACCTACGTCCATGGTTCGGTGATTCATGTCAACGGAGGGCTTTATGGAGGCTGATGACAGCATCATACAGGAAGTCCTGGCGCTCGTGCCGCAGCAGAGGCCGTTCCGCTTTATTGATGAAATTCTGATCCTCAACGAGCAGCAGATTGTCGGGGCCTACCGTTTTCGTGAAGATGAATTTTTCTACCCCGGACATTTTCCCGGACGGCCGATCACACCGGGTGTGATTCTGATCGAGTCGATGGCTCAGGTCGGTGTTGTGGCTTACGGTTTGTATCTTCTGGCGTGTCAGAACCATGTCCGGCCCGCGGAAATGAAGCTGCCGCTGAGTCTTTTTTCCCTGGCGGAGGACGTCGAATTCAGGGGAATTGTGTTACCGGGTGAACGGGTGATTGTGAAAGGTGAAAAAATTTATATGCGAAAAGGTGCATTGAAAGTGAGCGTCAGCATGGAACGGGAAAACGGTGAACTGGTTTGCGCGGGAAAGCTGGCCGGGATGGGAGTTGAAACATGAATAAAAGAGTGGTGATCACAGGAATGGGCGTTGCTGCACCGAATGCTCATGGTCTGAATAATTTTGAAAAGGCTTTGCGAGAAGGTTTCTCCGGCATTCGTTTTCAACCGCTGCTGGCTGAGTTGAAATTCGGTTGTCAGATTGCCGGTGTTCCGGAAGATTTCGAAACGATCCGAAAGAGTTATTTTGATCGCGAAAAGCTGATGTCGATCAATGACAATATCGGGTACGCGTCGGTATCGGCTGTGGATGCTTGGAAAGATGCGGGTTTCCGTCTGCCCGACGCGGATGATGATGCCGTGGACTGGGACACGGGAGTCATCGCCGGTTCCGGCATCGGCGGAATGGATACCATTGCGCTGAGTGTCGTTCCCCTGGTAAATGAAGGCCGGGTCAGACGATTAGGCAGCCGTGTTGTGGAACAGGTGATGAACAGCGGTACCAGCGCCCGCATCGGGGGATTGATCGGGGCGGGAAATAAAGTGACCTCTAATTCCTCGGCATGCAGTACGGGCAATGAAGCGGTCATCGACGCCTTCTGGAGAATCAGAACAGGCCTGGCCAAACGTATGATTGCGGGAGGATCGGAAGGTGCTTCACCTTATATCTGGGGCGGTTTTGACGCCATGCGGGTGATCTGCCGGAAGTTCAACGAAAATCCAGCGGCCGGTTCGCGGCCCATGTCGGCCACGGCCTGTGGTTTTGTTCCGGGCGCGGGAGGTGCCATGCTGGTTCTGGAGGAACTCGAGACGGCGCTGGCCAGAGGGGCAAGAATTTATGCGGAAATTGTCGGTGGTGCCGTGAACAGCGGCGGCCAGAGGATGGGTGGCTCCATGACGGCTCCCAACCCCGAAGGGGTGAAAAGATGCATCCGCGATGCAGTAAGTGATGCCGCTATTGATCTGGCGCAAATCGATGCCATTAACGGCCATCTGACGGCGACATACGCCGATCCAATCGAAGTCAGAAACTGGGCGGAGGCGCTGGAGAGAACTCCGGACAACTTCCCGTATATTAATTCGACAAAGTCCCTGATCGGACATTGTCTCGGTGCCGCCGGAGCCATTGAATGCGTAGCATCCGTGTTGCAGATTTACCGGGGCTTTTTGCATCCTTCCATTAATTGTGAAGACGTGCACCCGGAAATTGCGCCATACGTATCGAAAATTCCACAATCCTGCATGGAGTTTCCGGAATTGCAATACCTGGCCAAGGCCGGTTTTGGTTTCGGAGATGTGAATAGCTGCATCGTATTTAAAAAGTGGGAAGAAAAATTACAATAAGGAGCTGATATCATGGATGATAAGAAAATTTTTGAAGAGATGTTGAATATTTTAAGAGTTTATACGAAAGATCAGGCACTTCTGGAGAAGGCAACCCTCGACACGCACATCCTGGATGATTTAAAAGTCAACTCCGCGCGTCTGGTCGATGTGATCATCAAATGTGAAGATGTTTTCGGCATTACCGTTGAAGATGACGAGGCGGATAAGATCCGCACCATCGGCGATGCTGTGAAGATTATCAAACAGAAGCTAGGGTAAAGCACATGGATGCCAGATCCAGACTTTGGCTGCGGCTGCAGAATTTTTTAGGAAGGCTGGGCCTGATCTTTATCGCGCCCTTCTATTTTCTGATTGTCCGCCTGATGCATTACCGCATCCCGAATTTGCGGGAACTCCGAAGACAGTGCTCTCAGGAGTTTGACAGCCACAGGGGACCCTGGATTATATGCGCCAATCATCTGACCATGATTGACTCGTTTCTGTTGAGCTATGCTTTACTTGGTTTCGTCCGGCATTTTACGCATTATGGGCAAATCCCCTGGAACCTGCCGGAGAGAAGCAACTTTCAAAGTAATATTTTCCTGGCGGTTATCTGCTATCTGTCCAAGTGCATTCCCGTGGATCGGGGCGGTTCCCGGGTCAAAATGAAAAGGACCCTGGACCAATGCACTTATCTGTTGCGCCATGGACACGCGGTGATGATTTTTCCCGAGGGGGGCCGTTCACGGACAGGCCGGGTGGATAAAGACAATTTTTCATACGGAGTAGGGCGGTTTATAAAGGATGTGGGAGAATGCAAGGTGATGTGTGTTTACCTGCGCGGTGACAGGCAGCAACAGTATAGCATGATCCCCGCTTGGGGAGACAGGTTCCACGTGCGGATGGAAGTATTTAAACCGGTGCCCGTTGCCGTAGAAGGTCTCCGTGCACAGCGGGAATATGCAGCCCAGATTATCGAAAGGCTCGCCCTAATGGAGGAAAAGTATTTTGTCATACACCGGGAACGATATTGTGGATTTGGCCCGTCAGCCGAACGGTCGAAAAAGCACGGATTCGCGCTTTCTGAAGAAAATTCTCACCGATTTTGAAATGGATCAGGTTGGTTGTTCCTCGGATCCCGAGGCCGTTCTCTGGTCTTTCTGGGCCGCCAAGGAAGCGGCTTACAAGGTTCTTCTGAAAAAAAACGGCCATGAGGCGTTTATCC
The DNA here is from genome assembly GCA_964394715.1 of uncultured Smithella sp. GTDB lineage: Bacteria > Desulfobacterota > Syntrophia > Syntrophales > Smithellaceae > UBA8904. The sequence goes on along the minus strand of CAYMYR010000036.1, from coordinate 6,816 downwards.
CGAACCGCTGGTCTGTCCGATACCGGGATTTTCAGGATTTATACGAAGGCGACTTTGCTTTGCGAAGCGGCTGCAGGGAAGGAGAGGTGATGATCCCGGGAGCCGGCCGGGTCTTGGTTCGTTTGTTTGCTTTTCCGTCTTATCTTCATTGCATTGCATCCGATACCGCTTGGGGGATGAATCACATGATTGCCTGCGTTGATCAGCTGCCCAGGCGCGCGCATTCAGTGGATACGGACCCTTCATTATTTGTCCGGTCGCGCCTTCTTTCGAACCTTGCGGGTCATTTACATCTTCCGGAAACAAGCATGAAAATTTTCCGCCAACCCGGAAAAAACGGGCTTGGACCACCGCTCCTTTATATAGAAGGCATGGAGTCTACCATGGATCTCAGCATCAGTCATGACGGAAACTATGTGGCGTATGCCTATCTGGACCGATCCCCCAAGACTTTTCATAAAACGATGCTTGACCGGGCTGTTGCCCAAATACCTTTTTCGCTTACCGGAGAGTGTTTTGTATAAATCTAAGGCTCACTTCAGGCAATGACAAAACTTGCCTGCGGTTCAAACAGCTGTCATCGCTGATCTTTCGTTTCGCCAAGATGTATTGAACAAAACACTCTCAATGGCCACTCAAAAGGACATTGTTTGGCAATAGCCCGTGATATTTTGTTGTCAGACCTTTGTTCTTATGTTAGGAAACCGAATCATTAAACTAATCCGACATGAACTCTAAAGAGGAGGAGATATGGATATCAGGGAAGTTGTTGCCGTGGTAACCGGAGGAGCATCAGGCCTGGGGGAAGCCGTGATTCTGGAACTGGTGAAAAATGGTGCGAAAGCGGTAATTGTCGATCTGGACGAGAAAAAGGGGGAAGCACTTGCCGCAGCAAATCCGGGAAACGTCGTGTTTGTTCGTGCCGATGTGACCAGCGAAGACGATATTCGGCAGACCATTAGCAAAACGGTCGATCAGTTTGGTAAAATTAATGTGGCGGTCAACTGCGCGGGGGTGCCGGATGCCGGGAAAATACTGGGCAGAAAAGGACCTCTTTCGCTGTCATTGTTTCAGAAGGTCGTTCAGATCAATCTGGTGGGCACTTTGAATGTCATTCGCCTTGCCGTAGAGCAGATGGTGAACAACACTCCCGGAAACGATGGCGAGAAAGGCGTCATTGTCAACACCGCGTCAATCGCCGCTTTTGACGGCCAGATCGGACAGGCGGCCTACAGCGCTTCCAAGGGCGGGATTGTCGGGATGACGCTCCCGATTGCACGGGAATGCGCTGATTATGGCATTCGTGTGGTGACGATTGCGCCGGGGCTTTTTGAAACCCCCCTGATGGCGGGGATGCCGCCCGCTGTCAAGGAAAGCATGGCCCAGGGAGTGCCTTTCCCGAAGCGTCTGGGCAGGCCAGTGGAATTTGCAAAGACAGTCCTGCACATGATTGAAAATTCGATGTTCAACGGCTGCTGCATCCGGCTGGACGGTGCACTGCGTATGCCGCCTAAATAAAATGGTGTTCTGAAGACTGGCTGTTGCAGACAGATCTTTCAAAAGATTCATACCGGCAGTGTTTTGAAACACTCGATTCGCTGAGCCCGGCACGCAACTGAAACAGGTGCCGTTTTTCAGGGAGTGATGTCCTTCCGGAGCTGGACCGGTTTTACCTGTTTGTTGCGCATGCGGATATTGAGCATTTCCACCGCCACGGAAAAGGCCATGGCAAAGTAGATGTATCCTTTCGGCACGTGAACTTCGAACCCTTCCACCATAAGCGTCACGCCCACTAAAATCAGGAAAGACAGCGCCAGGATTTTGATGGTGGGGTGCGCATCCACAAAGTCGGAGATCGGTTTGGCGGCAAACAGCATGACGCAAACAGCCAGGATAATCGCGATGGCCATGATGGAAATGTGTTGGGCCAGTCCCACGGCCGTAATGACCGAGTCCAGAGAAAAAACAACGTCCAGAATGGCAATTTGAAAGAGTATCGGTACCATTTTCACGGTTTTCACCGTTGGTTTTTCTTCCTCGATTCCCTCCAGGCTGCTGTGAATCTCATGAGTTGCCTTTGCCAGAAGGAACAATCCGCCTCCGATGAGAATAATATCCCGTCCTGAAATACCCTGCCCCAGGACAGAGAACAAGGTCTGCGTCAAATTGGCCACCCAGACAATGGAAAAAAGGAGCATCAGGCGGGTCAACATGGCAAGCATTAACCCCAGGTTGCGGGCAATGTTTCTTTTTTTCGCGGGAAGCCGACTGACCAGGATGGAAATAAAAATGATGTTGTCGATACCCAGGACGATTTCCAGCGAAGTAAGTGTCGCAAGGGAAATCCAGGCTTCAGGACTGGTAAACCACGAAAACATAATCTTTCTCCCCCAAACTAATACTCAATACCTGCTCGGTCTTTGATACCAGCTGCGTAATGATGCTTGATTTCCCTGACTTCGCTCACCGTATCGGCGAGGCCGATGATTTTTTTTGCCGCGTATCGGCCGGTCAGAATCAGATCCAGCGACGGAGGCTTGTTCTCGATCAATTGGACGACATCCTGCAGGGGAATCAGTTTGAAGTCGACCGCCACGTTGATTTCATCAAGAATCACCATGTCGTATTTCCCTGAGGCGACGACTTTTTTGGCCAGTTCAAATCCCTGACGCGCCAGTTGAATATCCGCAGGGGCGGGGTTGTCTCGCATGACGAAACTGTCCAGGCCGGAACGATGAACGGTCAGTCGCGGAAGATATTTTTCGGCGGCAATGCACTCGCCGTAGCTGCGGCCTTTCATAAATTGAATAATAAAAACTTTATATCCCTGTCCGATGGCCCGCAATGCCTGCCCGAAAGCGGAGGTGGTTTTTCCCTTGCCATTGCCGGTAATGACGATAACCAGACCACGGGGTTTAACGTTTGCAGCTTTCGCGGAGAGTGTTTCTTTTTTCTTTACCGGTTTCTTCGATGCCGGTTTGACTTTCGCTGCGGATTTCATGGATGGTCTCCTGATTTGAGAAATCGCCGCACGATGGATTCCGCTTCGGTGTAGGGGTCCGCCTCACGGTTTTTTATCCTCTGGGCAATGCTTTTTAGTTCGCCGCTGGCTAGGAGCCGTCCCATGACCGGTTCCAGAAGGGCGGCTTTGATCGCGTCGGTAATTTCCATCATCGCTTTTCGTTCCATGCGCTCGGAAAGCTGCCCGCTGACCAGTAGATGCGCGTGATGATCGGAAATGGCTTGCATGAGCTCCGCCGTTTTTTCGGCAAAGCTTTCCGGTTCATAAAGATTACCGATGCTCACGATGGGCGGACGCCATGCACCGGGCGGAAGCGGCGAAGCATTAAGCAGAGAGGTCAGTTCGGTCTGGAGTTGCTGGGCGCCGGGCCGGTCTGCTTTATTGATGGCGAATACATCGGCGATTTCCATGATTCCGGCTTTCATGGCCTGAATTTCGTCTCCCATGCCTGGTACCAGGACAACGACGACACTGTGAGCGTGATGCATGATATCAAGCTCCTGCTGGCCGATGCCAACCGTTTCGACAATGATGACATCTTTGCCCATAGCTTCCATGACGTGGATTGCATCGCCCGCGGCCTGGGAAAGTCCGCCTAACGCACCGCGCGTAGCAAGCGACCGGATGAACACACTGTCATCTTCGGCATGCCTGAGCATACGCACACGGTCGCCAAGGATAGCACCTCCGGAAAAGGGACTGGTCGGGTCCACAGCCAGGACTCCTACGGTTTTCCCGTTCTTACGGAATGCACCGATGAGCGCGTCGGTCAGCGTACTTTTACCTGCACCGGGCGAGCCCGTGATGCCGATGATAAAGGATTTGCCTGTGTATTGAAAAAGCTTTTTGATTCTGGGACGAGCCTGCGGTTTTTTGTCTTCGAGATCCCGGATTAGCCTGGAAGCACAGCGGACATCCCCTGTACATATTTTTTTAGTAATATCCATTTTTAATTTTTCCGGGGTTCTCGTTAGTCTCTGGGTTGAATGTTAGTGCGGACCCAGTCCACAATGGAATCGAGCGACGCCCCGGGGGTAAAGATTGCCTTGAGGCCTGCGTCATATAACAGTTGAAAATCCTGGTCGGGAATAATGCCACCGCCGATGACGGTGATATCGGATGCGTTTTTTTCACGCAGGAGCTGCACAACACGCGGAAATAGAATACGATGCGCACCTGAAAGGCAGCTTAAGCCCACAAGATCAACGTCTTCCTGAATGGCTGTGGCAGCAATTTGCTCGGGGGTTTGATGGCAGCCGGTATAAATGACTTCAAAACCGGCGTCGCGAAAGCAGCGGGCCAGGATCCTTGCTCCCCGGTCATGTCCGTCCAGGCCGGGTTTGGCAACCATGATTCGAATTTTTCTTTCCGACATAGTTTCTCCTTCAAAATATCTCTTGAGAGCTTTGCATAATTAAAAATTTGTCATAACCCTTCGGGTCACGCGTTTCGACTCCGTTCGACTGCGCTCAGGATAAACTCCGGGAGAAATCTTTTAACACCACAACATAAAAGAAAGATTTCTCGTCGCTTTGCTCCTCGAAACGACACGAAGGGAATGATGTATAGCTCTCCTCTTCAGACTGGGACTTCATTTCCATTTTGTCAGCAAAAGCCGACCTATTCACTCAGCCTGCCTTGATTAATACAGGCCGGGGTCCCTGTACTCCCCGTAGACTTCACGGTAAACGTCGCATATCTCCTGTTGCGTTGCCAGGTTCTTGACCGCTTCAATGCAGAAAGGCATCACATTTGCCCCGGTTTTGCAGGCAGCTCGGATGTCGTCAAGTGATTTTTTCACGGCGTGGTTATCCCGTTTGCGCCGGACTTCCCGTAGCCTTTTAATCTGTTCTTCGCCCACCCGTTCATCGATTTCCACCAGCGGAACCGCATGCTGCGAGTTGGTGACGTATTTGTTGACGCCCACCATGATTTTTTCCCTGGCATCAAGCTGCCTTTGAAACCGGTATGCCGCTTCGGCAATTTCCATCTGCGGGAAACCCCGTTCAATGGCTGCCACCATGCCTCCCAGGGCGTCGATTTTTTCAATGTATTCCCAGGCCTTTTCTTCCATTTCATTGGTCAGCGATTCAATAAAGTAGGAGCCGGCCAGCGGATCGATGGTGTTGGCCACACCGGTTTCCTCGGCCAGGATCTGCTGGGTGCGAAGCGCGATTTCCACCGCCTGCTCGGATGGAAGGCAGAGAACTTCATCCAGCGAATTGGTATGCAATGACTGTGTTTGCCCCAGAACGGCCGCCAGCGCTTCCACGGTAGTCCGGACGATATTGTTGTAGGGCTGCTGCGCGGTCAGTGAGCATCCTGCGGTTTGCGTATGGAAACGCATCCACATCGAACGGGGATTTTTGGCGCCGAAGCGGTCGCGCATCAATTTGGCCCAGATGCGGCGGGCAGCGCGGAGTTTGCAGATTTCTTCAAAAAAATCAATGTGGGAATTAAAGAAGAAAGACAGGCGCGGGGCGAAATCATCCACGTTCATTTTCTTGCGGCGGATAACGTCTTCAACATACTCTATACCGTCCCTTAATGTAAAGGCCAGTTCCTGAACAGCCGTTGAACCGGCTTCGCGGATATGATAACCGCTGATGCTGATGGTGTTCCATCGGGGAACGTATTTTGTGCCGAATTCAATCGTGTCGCTGATCAGTTTGACAGATGGTTCCGGCGGGCACATGAATGTCTTTTGCGCGATGAATTCCTTGAGCATGTCATTCTGGATGGTTCCGCCGATTTTGTCGAGCGGTACGCCCTTGATTTCGGCGGCTGCACAATACATGGCCCAAAGGACGGTTGCCGGCGGGTTGATGGTCATGGAGGTGGTCACCTGATCCATCGGGATGCCGTCCATCAGGACCAGAAAGTCCTCAAGGGTGTCGATGGCCACGCCGCACTTGCCAACCTCACCGAGGGCTTTGGGAGAATCACTGTCGTATCCCATGAGTGTCGGGAAATCAAAGGCAGTGCTGAGGCCTGTTTGCCCCTCCCGCAGCAGCATGTGCCAGCGCAGATTGGTATCCCGTGCGCTGCCCATGCCGGAAAACATTCGGAAAGTCCAGTATTGACCCCGGTATCCGGTGACTTGATTGCCGCGCAGATAGGGAAATTCACCCGGCACTCCGATGTCGCGGGCAAAATTCGTGTCCTTTAGATCTTCAGGAGTATAGATACGTTTAATATCCAGGTCGGAAACGGTTGAAAAACGGTCTTTCTGGTCCGGATTGTTTTTTAATGATTTTTGAACCTCATCTTGCCACTTTTTGCTTAATTTTTGAGATGTTCTTTGCGTTTCATCCGAGAAATACAAGATTTTTCCCCCTGATCTTTTTCAATCATTTAGCAGGTTGACGTCCCGCTTGGATTGCCCAAAAAAACCTGGAATAGTCGCGGCCCTGGTAACGCCGTTTATAGAAAATAATTCCGTAGAACTGCAATCCTAAAATTTAATATCCGTAAATCAAAAAAGCTGTTTTTGTCAAGAAATTTTGAGGTTTGTGGCGGATGATGCTGATGGCGGTTCAATAAAAAAGCACGCCGGGCGATGAGCACGGCGTGCTTTTCATTGCGGGAACCTCTAGAGTGTTCTTACATTTTCCGCTTCCAGGCCCTTTTTGCCCTGGACAACGTCGAAACTGACCTGCTGGCCTTCATTCAACGTTTTGAATCCGCTGGACTGAATGGCACTGAAGTGAACAAAGATGTCGCTACCGCCCTCTTGCTCGATGAAGCCGAAACCTTTGCGTTCGTTGAACCACTTTACTTTACCTTCTGACATA
>CAYMYR010000035.1:0-29506 GCA_964394715.1 uncultured Smithella sp. | reverse complement strand
AAACCCTATGCCATGGAAACCATCGGCATGGCCATCCACGATGAACTCAACCGCTAAAAAGATGCCCTATCGTCATCCCCATTCGAATCAACATGAAACATTTTGAATCAACTCGGTTTTTTCCAATCTTGCAATTTCAGCCCAACCTTGCTATTGAAACAGCGGCTGAAAGGTTGTTTCAGCAAATATGAAGTTTTCCGTTTCGATTGAACGACACAACCTCGTCGGGATATCTCAGTCTGAATATCTGAAATACGGGAGCCTGAAATGCAGTTTGAGTTCCTTCTGTTTATGATCTTTCTGGCGTTGACCGCCATTGTCAGTTTTATCTATGCCATATGGCGGGGCCGCAATGATGAACAGATCCTACGCAGTATCATCCAGGGATCTCCAATCCCGACATTCGTGATCTCAACGGACCACACCATCCTTTACTGGAATAAAGCACTGGAAGGGCTCAACGGTATCAAGGCAAGTCAGGTCATCGGCACAAACCAGCAATGGCGGGCATTTTATTCATCACCCCGCTCCTGCATGGCTGATTTGATTCTCAATGACAAGCTCAGTCACTCGACAAGCCTTTACCAGGGAAAGGTTATACAATCAAAACTGGTCAGGGACGCTTATGAAGTAACGGAATTTTTCCCCGAGCTGGGCGAAAAGGGAAAATGGTTTCGGATTACGGCGGCAAAACTCCGCGATTCAAGCGGCCGCATATTCGGCGCAATGGAAACCCTGGAAGACATCACGGATCAGAAAAACGCCGAAGAAGAACTGCTCAAAAGAACCAAAAACGAATCCCTGGGAACATTCGCTGATGGAGTAGCTAAAGATTTTGACAGCCTGCTTACGGCCATTCTGCGCAACGTCTTTCTGGCTAAAATATCCGCTAATGAAGAAGACAAGATTCTGGAAAACGGCCTTGCCATCGCTGAAAGGGCAGGCCTACAGGCCAAGGAGCTTGCACACCGGCTGATCACATTTGCCCAGGGTGGATACCCGGTCAAAAAGAATGAGAAGTTGGATACCATCATCAAAGAGGCTGTCCAGAAAGTTCTTGAAGGTTCCAACGTGACGTGTCAGCCGGTCATCGCGCCGGACCTCTGGCCGACGGAAATCGATGCGATGCAGATTAAACAGGTAATGGAAAACATGATCACCAATGCGAAAGAAGCCATGCCTGAAGGCGGGGTGATCGATGTGATCGCGGAAAACACGACAACGGGAACGAACATCCGGACGATGGGCAAGGGCAATTACGTCCGGATCATCATCAAGGACCGTGGTGTCGGCATTCCCCGCGAAAACCTCTCCAAGATATTTGATCCTTATTTTACAACAAAAGCAACCAAGGACCGGGGAGGCATCGGACTCGGATTGGCCATCTGCGATTCCATCATTAAATACCACAACGGGCTGATCACGGTGGAATCGCTTGTGGGCGTCGGCACAACTTTTATGGTTTACCTGTCCGCAACCCCGAATGACGGGAAAAATGGCAAGGCATCATAAGGGAGGGCAGGAATTGCGGTTTTTAACGCAATCCAGCAAACCCTCTATATTGCGCAGACGCTCCCGAAATGTAGCAATCCCCACGGATGACTCCCTGGGATGCAGATTTTCAATCTCGGCCAACCGGGTGCGAAGGTGCAGAATGACCTCTTCCGCCAGTCCCATCAGCAGAGCGCGTTCATATTGATTCATCGCGGATCACCCTTACCGGCTCAGTTTCATCATCAATGGTGCATTTCAAGCCCGGCTTTCCATGACAGAAATGCCTTCTTCACCGATTCAGCCGCGGTTTCAATATCCACATTCTGTGTATTGACCATGATGTCGTAATGCTTGGGATCGTTGATATCCTCATTAAAATATTTGCGGATAAAGCCGATCTGATCGACATCATACTTGTTGACGTAATCCTGTGCTTCCTGCTGAGACAGTTTCCTGTCGCGCATCACTTTTTCCACACGCGTTTCCGGCGGCGCAACGATGCGTACACGAAACGCCTTGTCTTTCAGAATGAAACTGCCTCCCCGTCCGATAATGATAACATTGCCGTGCTGTGCACTCGCGTGCATGACCAGGGACAGGTGGCGCAGGTATTCATTGGGCCAGATATGGCGTGCTTCAAAGAATGAACTGATCAGGCTGTCAAAAAACGATATGCTTTTCTCATCCAGAGATTTGATGACTTTTTCACTCATGTGTGCACTCTCGGCAACTTTGTGAATCAGTTCACTGCCGACGATATTCATCTGCAGTTCAGTGGCCAGAATCCGTGCTATCCAACCTCCGCCCGCTCCGGCTTCACTGGAAAGGGTGATAACATGACCGGGTTTCTCTTTTTTCTCTCTCTGCCAGCGTATAACCTGATCTTCGACCAGCTTATCGACATCTTTGTCTTTCAGTTTGATATCCCTTGTATAGTCGGGACAATTGACATCAAACAGGGCATTTGTCTTGACCCGATACCGTTTTGAGCAGTTCTCGCGCCATGCGCAGATAACACATATTCTCTTGTCCGAACCAGTTGACATAAGCCAGTCCTCCTTTCTGAATAATCCTTTATGATGCTTCTTCCTGCATCGCCTCGAAACCGGCAACGATATCGAGAAGTTCTTCGGTAATCGTCATCTGACGCGTACGGTGAAACTGCACGTGCAGATCCTGCAGCTGCTCTTCAATGTTTTTCTCGGCGTTCTGCATGGAAGCCAGTCGGCTTGCATTTTCACTGGCCAGCGATTCGGCAAACGCCCGGTACAGCGACACAAAGAGATATTCCCGAATCAGGGAAGAAAATATTTTATCGCCATCCATCCGGAAAATGGGCAGGGACTTGGAATCCCATTTCTTTTTGGCGATTTCCTTAAGCCAGTCACGGTTGACCGGCAGCAGCTGAACCATATGAGGATGGTAAACCGCTCCACTGACATATTTGTTATAAAACAGGAAAAAATGATCGATGTTGTGGCGGAAATGCCATTCATCAATAATCATGATAATTTCCTGAACCAGGGGAGTGATGCCCGCCGTGGAACCGGGAGTGGGCAATAACTCGTCAACAGGCTGCCCGGCATCTTCCACATAGTCCGCGACACGGGCGCCAATGGACAGCACTTTCCGGTTTTCCTTTTTCACACCCGCATTTTTGGCATAATCCAGTGTAAAAACGGAAATCTGTTCATTGAGCTGTCCGCACAGACCCTGATCGGAGCCGAAAACAATCACCCCCAAACGTTTAAGAGTGGATGTCTTTCTCTGAAGCATCGCGCCCATGCGCTCCTTGAGTACAATCTGCAATCCCATCTCGACAGCATGGTTATAGTCCGTGAGCGATTCAACAGCCTTCTGGTATTGCCGAATGCTGACAGCCGCCAAAGCCTTCATCGTTTTAACAACTGACAAAAGATCACCCGCGCTTTTCATTCTTCTTTTCAGGGACTCAGTTGTTTGCATTGACTTCCTCAATCTGTTCAAAGGGGGTAATAACCGGCTTAATTTTATTCATGATGCTGTCACGGTCCGCCATTTCCAGTTTTTTTCCTGCTTCAATCCGGCTGCACAGTTCCGGCAATTGTTCATTGACGGCAGCAAGCAGGTGCGCCTCCACCTCGCGGACCTGCTCCGTCGGAACAAGATCCAGGGCGCCGCCGGTTACAGAAAGCAGGGAGGCAATCTGTTCGGAAGCTCGCAACGGCTTGTACTGCCCCTGCTTCAGGATTTCACGTACACGCCAGCCTCGCTCCAGCGTCCTCCGTGTACTTTCATCCAGCCTGGTGCCAAAACGGGAAAAGGATTCCAGTTCTTCAAACTGCGAGTAGGAGAGCCGGAGGTCACCAGCCACGGAACGATAAGCGGGCAGCTGCGTTTTACCGCCCACGCGGGAAACGGATTTACCAACATCCACCGCCGGCAGAATGCCCTTGCTGAACAAAACCGGCGAGAGATATATCTGCCCATCCGTGATGGAAATCAGATTGGTCGGAATGTAAGATGACATGTCCTGCGCTTCCGTTTCGGTAATTGGCAGCGACGTCAACGACCCTCCGCCCAGTTCCGGTTTCATATGTGTGGAACGCTCGAGCAGGCGGGAGTGAATGTAAAAGATGTCGCCGGGGAAAGCTTCGCGTCCCGGCGGTCGCCGTAAAAGCAGCGACACTTCGCGGTAGGCCCGGGCATGTGATGTCAGATCGTCGTAGACAATCAAGACGTCCCTGCCCTGCTCTACAAAATATTCCCCCATGCTTGTGGCCGCATAAGGCGCGATAAACTGCAAACCCGGTGTGTCTTCACCGGTGGCCACTACCACAATGCACGATCCCATTACACCGTGATCCCGCAAATCGGCGATCACCTTGGCCACATCAGCGCTTTTCTTGCCAGTGGCGCAATAAATGGAAATAATACCGGTTTCCTTCTGGTTGATAATCGTATCCACGGCAATGGCCGTTTTACCGGTCATTCTGTCTCCCAGGATTAATTCGCGCTGGCCCCGCCCAACGGGAATTAGCGCATCGATCACCTTGATGCCTGTCTGCAGCGGAACGACAACCGGCGCACGATCCATAACCGCCGGCGCCGGTCTTTCCACCGGCAGACGCATGACCGTATTGACTTCTCCCAGACCGTCCAGCGGGCGTCCGAGAGGATCGACCACCCGTCCCAGGAGCCCGTCTCCTACCGGCACATCCAGAACGCGCTTGGTGCGCTGCACTTCCGACCCGACCTGCAGATTCTCGCTTGGGTCTAGAAGAACAACGCCGATTTCTTTAGGATCTATATTGAAAACAAGTCCCATGTAATTTCCGGCAAATCGGACCAGTTCCTCAGCCCGGACATGCGGCAGACCACTGACCCGTGCAATATCGCGTCCAACAAATTCAACCTGCCCCACCTCATATTGCCTCAGTTCAGGATTTTGCCCTTCCAGGACCTTGTCCATTGTGTCAAATGTATCATCAAGAAACGTTTTCAATTCCTGACTTTCTAATTTGCTAACCTCTGAATTCATTCCACGCCTCCTCTAATAGGCTGTAGACTGTTAGGCTTTAGGCTCTTAGCCTTTAGGATGTTTGGCTATTAGTCTACAGCCTAATAGCCTATTCTTATGCCGCATGCGCCTCTTTCTGAAGGGTTTCAGTCAAACTCTCCACAAGCGTCTCCAGATATTCATTAAGACTCCAGGCGATCTTGTTTCCGTTCACCCGCAGCTCAATGCCCGACACAATATCCGGCTGTTTCAGATAACGAATCGTAAAACCATTGGTAATCTGCTTTTTCAGAGCTTCCTCGATTTGTGCCTGCCTCGGCTCGGCAATGCCGAAGGCGCTCTGGATGATTACCTTATTGCCTCCGCCGCTGATCGCCTTTCGAATCTGAACACTTTTTTCTTCATCGAGTGTTCTGATGCGACGGATAAATTCATCCACAATCCGCTCTTCGAGTTCCACGTCTGCCAGATCAGCAAGGGCCTTGCGCGCCGTGGCATATAATTGTTTGGCCGCCCGCTGGCGCAAATCATAGAAAAAGGCATCCTGTTCCCTAACCAGCATATCCTGCCATCTCGCCTTCACGGCATCGACATCCCTGCGTACCTGATCCATCAACTCCTTGCGCTTGGCGTCAGCGGCCATCGTTGCCTCATTGAGCATGATCTCTTTTTTCTCATGGAGCATCCGGTTGCGCTTTTCGTAAAGCTCGACTTCCTCGTTGGCCTTGATTTTCAGATCTTCAGCTTCAGCGAAGCGTGAGGTTATTTTTGCTTCACGGTCATCCATGGCCTTGATGATCCGCCCGTAAAGAAAGCGTTTCAGCAAGTACATGAGCAGGAGGAAATTAAAGATTTGCGCTAAAAAAACAAACCAGTCGATATGCATGGATCATCCCCCTCACTTAATAATGTGTCCCCAGAAAGGATTGGCAAAAATCAAAATCATGGAAATAACAAAGCAGTAAATGGCGATGGATTCAATCATGGCCAGTCCGACAAAAAGCGTTCGAGTTAAAGAATTTCTCTCATCCGGCTGCTGGGCAATCGCGGCCAGCGCCTGGGAAATTGCCTGTCCCATACCCAGACCGGGGCCAAGTGAACCAATTGCCATTGCTAAAGCTGCACCGAAAACCGATGCCATCGCGACGATACTGATGCTGTCCATAAAACTTCCTCCTTTATTTCAATTTTATCAGGCTGGAGAGCCTTCTTTCTTTACTGTTTCATGAATCTCATCCTCGGCGGAAAGCGCCGAGGCGATATAAACCATGGAAAGGATTGCAAAGATATAGGCTTGAATCACCCCGATCAACAGCCCCAGGATCTGCATTACAACCGGGAATAGAAAGGGCGTAACAGCCAGCAGAATGCCGATTACCTTTTCATGACTCATAATGTTGCCGAAAAGACGAACCGTCAGGGCCAGCGTCCTGGACAATTCCCCCATGACATGGAACGGGAAAAAGATAAAATTGGGTTGAAAATATTCCTTCACATAATGGAACACCCCGTTTCGGGAAATGCCGTAATAAGGAACAGCGATAAAAACGCATGTGGCCAATGCCGCCGTAGTCGTCATGGACGACGTCGGCGCGACATATCCCGGCACAACTGCGAGCACATTGGACGTGCAGATGAATAAAAAGAGCGTGCCGACCAGAGGAATGTAACGATCTGCCCCTTTCTTCGTCATTTCACCGATTTCACCGCGAATAACGGAAATGATCACTTCCAGGAAATGCTGCCAGCGCGACGCATTCATCTCGGAAGAAAGATTGCGCGTGACCAGAATGGACCCGCCAACCAGAATGGTCATCACCAACCACGTATAGAGGATGGTCGCGTTGATCGTAACAAAGCCCCAGCTCCAGAGGATCACTTGATCGGGACTGATCTGACCGAGAGGTACAATTTCCATATCGACTCCTTAACCGGCTCGATGAGGGAGCTGCCGGTTATTCTTTAATGAACCGCGTGAGCCGCTTTTTGAGGACCCAGGCGATACGTGAGAATTTTCCTCATCACAACAAAACCCACAAGGGCAACGGCAAGACGCTCCCAATGGGCACCCATGACAAAGTAAAATCCAGCCGTCAGCACGGCCGCGCGCAGGAAAAGGCTGCCCAGCATCAGGCGTACGGGGCTTGCCGTGGACGGCAGGCGCCGCACCGTCTGCCAGAGCGCGGTAAAGTAGAAGGCGCCGAGAACCAGCCCCGCGGCAAAACAACCCGCCCAAATCATCATCAGGGAAACACTCATGTTATTCTTCCTCGATAATTCTGCTGCGCACTTTTCTCACCCAGTAAGCCGCGTTGATGCAGCCGACAGTCACGCCGGCAATCAGAAGCATCAGCGCCCAGGAATAACGGCTGGGCCAGGTACGGTCTATCCAGAGGCCCAGCGCAATGCCGACCAGCGTGGGAATGGCGACCGCCCAACCGACAATCCCGAACATCCCCAATCCGAACCAGACGGTTTCATCCTTGTGACGGAGCCCTTTCAGCCGCAGCGCTTCCTTTTTAGCGACCTGCTCGGTGAAATGATCGGCCATTTTCCGTCTTCTTCCGTTGGATGTTCGTCGTATCTCAACCATGCTAACTCCTCTTTGATCGTTCTTCGTTAACAATCCAAAGCACTAAACCTTGAACCTTGAACCTTGCCCCTTGATTCGTCTTTCTACTTTAGTTCAACAAATCGGCGAATCAGCGATGCCTCCAATTTTGCCGCAGCGGAACGAACCATTTTTTCCCGCTCGTCCAAAACATCATATTGTTGAACAACTACCTGTTTGAGTTTTCCCAGATCCGGCGCCTTTACAGCATTACGAGTGGACACCAGCACCTCAGGTCCTTTTTTTACCAGTGTGCCGACATCCATGGCCAGCAATTCCTGGCCCCCTTCAACCGGCTCATAAGTAAAAATTCCCGGAGCCAGTGTTGCAACAAAATCAATATGGTTCGGCATCAGGCAGAAGGAACCGTTTTCCGCTTCCGCGACGATTTTCTTGACTTCCTGCACCATCATGATTTCAGCCGGCAATAAAATTTTAAGCAACATTTTCGATCTTTGCCTCTTCAATAGGTCCAATCATGTAAAGCGCCCGTTCCGGAATATCGGCGAACTCATCGTTGAGGATCCTCTCACAGCCATTGAGAGTATCTTCACGGGAAACCATTTTCCCGGACGTACCGGTGAACTGTTCAGTTACAAAGAAGGGCTGGGTAAAGAATCTTTCCAGACGCCTTGCGCGGAAAACGGTTCGCTGATCTTCGCGGGACAGTTCTGAAATACCGAGCATGGCGATGATGTCTTTTAAATCTTCATAGACGGCCAGGGTCTTGCGGATTTCCTGGGCAATTTTGTAATGTCGTTCACCGGCAATGTTCGGCATCAGCATCTTGGAGCCTGATTGCAGAAGGTCAATGGCCGGATAAAGTCCTTCACTGGCACGCTTGCGCGACAGAGCAATCGTCGCGGACAAATGGCCGAAGGTATGTACTGCGGAAGGATCGGTAAAATCGTCCGCCGGCACATAGACTGCCTGAATGGACGTGATGGCTCCGGTTTTGGTGTTACAGATCCGCTCTTCGAGTTCGGCCAGTTCCGTCGCCAGTGTCGGCTGATACCCCAACCGCGAAGGCAGCTGTCCGAGAAGACCGGACACTTCCATCCCCGCCTGGATGAAACGGAAAATATTATCGATCATCAGCAAAACGTCCTGTTTGGCGTCATCACGGAAATACTCCGCCATCGTCAGCGCCGCGTGCCCTACGCGGAAGCGCGCGCCGGGCGGTTCATTCATCTGGCCGAACACCATGACGGTATTCCCCAGAACACCGCTCTCCTCCATTTCCCGATAGAGTTCCTCCCCCTCGCGGCATCGTTCACCGATTCCACAGAAGATGCTCATCCCTTCATGGCCGCTTACGGTGTTGTGGATCATTTCCGTGATTAGAACAGTCTTGCCGACGCCCGCACCGCCAAACAACCCGGCTTTGCCGCCCCGCTCCAGAGGGGCGAGGACATCTATGGCTTTGATGCCGGTCTCAAATATTTCGGACACGGTGGATTGATCGCGAAGGGGAATCGGTTCACGATGGATGGAACGGACTTCACACCCTTCCACATTACCCTTCTTGTCGATGGTGTCTCCGAAAACATTGAACACTCTGCCCATCAGCGGGGCACCCACCGGCACTCCGAAAGGTTTGCCTGTATCTGTGACAATCTGGCCACGGGCCAGACCCTGCGTGGGAGTCAGCGCAACACCCCGGATAGTATTATTGTCCAGCTGCGTAAATACCTCGATAATGTATTCACCCTTTTCGCCTGCTGTGAGCACATTACGGATCTGCGGCGCCACTGGAAACTGTATATCAACAACACTGCTGCGAATGGATAAAACCTTTCCTTGATTCATTTGTTCGGCCACGGTTCGTTCACCTCATTTTATTTTTTCGGGGTAACATTCCCCATTAAAGAAAATATTTTTCCGTTGCGATATCAATGAAACAGTCAAAGATCAGTGTCATTCCCCTCTGGTACTCCGGTCATTGCTGTCTGATAAGCATAATGGAATACCATGACTCACTGATCATTAAGAGCAATCAATGTGCCAGACATCCCCGGAAACCATAAAACTTTGTATTTATTGAATATTATAGCTATAAGGAGGAAAAACTGTGGACCTCGGGCATGACCCCGATGTCATTTGAAAAGACTACCCGGACCGCATGAAACGCACCAGATGCAGACGGAATAAGGAACAACAGATGATGACATTTATGTCATGGGGTGCGGCGGAAATGTCATCCATGTTTCTGTGTATGAAGTTGTTTAAACTTACAGGTCAATGGCTGGCGGAATACCGGTACTTGCCATCGCCTGGAAATCAGTAAGCAGCTCCTGAAGCCGTTCCGGAAACAGAACCGGATGCAGCGGTTGCACCCGTTCCCGCAGCAACCCCTTGAAATTGAGTCGCACCGTTTAAGCCGGGAGAAATTGTTCCGCTGCCTATCGCCGCGCCCCAATGTCCGTTTCCTGTATTCCAGTTCTGAATTGTAAAGTTTGCCTGAAACAAATGACCTGAGGCAGATCCCGTCAGGGCCGTGGGAGTGCCGACGGGCGGAGGTGAACTATAATTTCCGTTTACGTTATTTGATGCCCAGATTTGCGGTTTGCCGCCACTGGTACTTGCATAGAACCCCGTATTGTTGACATTTAAGCTGGTCCAACCGTTACCGCTTCCGGATAAATTAACCAAACCGACAATCACAGAAGGGATATTTAAAGCAGCCAGTTTTGCCCTGCCAGTTTCCGTGGATGCCATTTCAACAAAAGATGACGTCTCTATTCTGGTTCCCAGGGCAGTGGCTTGCCAGCTATTTGACGGATCAAAAATTCCCTTGATGGTTCCGCCAATAACAGAGGTATTCGCCGACATCCAGTCTGCGGAAGCGGCGGCAATATTGCCCCTGAAATATCCGCCCTCAACGGAATTCCAGGCTGTTGCGTCCGGATGTTCCAGATGTGTGAATATTTCTGCACCTGAAGAACTGCCCAGCAAATAACTGAATACCGCATTTCCTCTCGGATCGCCGCTGTATGTGCCTGACATATCAATTTTCCCGATGCCCCATTTCTTACCGTTGATTTCAAGACCCTGTAACATTGATTCAGTCAATGTCATCGATGCTCCACCGGCAAGTAAATTCGAGGAAGAACCTCCTGTATTCGTGCGCAGCGTAGTTGCGGAAGAAACAAAAGTTCCTGCCGATATGCCTGCACCTGTCTCCATTTCAATTCGATTCAGAACGCCTTCTGATTTGAAACCATTGCTCGTTGGAGAAACAACACCGGGAATATAGCCCCGTATAATACCAATATTGCCTGAGGAGTCTGCATAAAGGGCCTGTGCATCCGTATTCAGGACATTGGCAGAAGACAGCAGAATGTGCGAATTTAAGAATCCTTTGTAGGCACCTCCTCCATCATTCGTTGTCGAGCCTGAGCCAGAGAGATAATTCACGCTCTGCCAGCCGCCGGAGACGACATGATAAACCCCGGGCATGGAATATTTGCCAACCATGGTTACCACTGGAGAAAATGCGCTGGTCCAAAGGCTTTCTGTGGATCCCATCATGCCGGAAATACCGGATAATGACAACGACAATTCATTGGCAAAAGCCATGGGAACCATCTGGATCGTACCTGCGCTGACTGAAGAATAAATATTCGAGGAATCATAATACCCC
Source organism: uncultured Smithella sp. (assembly GCA_964394715.1). Classification (GTDB taxonomy): domain Bacteria; phylum Desulfobacterota; class Syntrophia; order Syntrophales; family Smithellaceae; genus UBA8904. The sequence goes on along the minus strand of CAYMYR010000035.1, from coordinate 18,259 downwards.
AAATGCTTCATAAGCAACTTGGCCGTATACAGGGGGCTCATATACAGGAAATTGCCGCTCATGTTTACCTCGTGTGATTCGGCATCCACTGCTCCTGACAGGTTATCGCTGTAGAGCGACGCTTTTTCAGTTGAATCGTAATGGGCATACGGTCTGTCTGTAAAGCCTGTAAGTCCTCCATAATTAAAATAAGTGCCATTTTGACTATAAGATCCCCAAACACCAATTCTTCCGCTTTTCTTTTGGCCGGTAGTGGTGTCCTGAAAGGTTGCATCAATGACCCGGACCTCACTTTCACAGTTGTTGCTGCAATCGAGGGAAATATGATCAGCGTAAATAGAAAGATTGCCTGTTTTGGGCACTCCAATGCCGGCCAGAATGCCTGGAGCAAGGGTTGAAGGATTGTAGGATGATGAGGCAATCGGTGCGTATTTCTCAGCGGTTCCTGTTCCGGAAAGTGTGGTGCCGGAAAATGAAATGTTCAGCAATCCCTTCAGAAATCCCACCTGTCCATCATTATTAACGTAGATTGATGCTAGGAGTGCTTTTGCTCCGCCGCCGGATAGAAGCGGCAGCCCCATCATATAGCCGGAGACACCGGAAGTTGCAATGCCCCCCGTGTTCAGTACGCCTTTGATCAAACCTCCGGCAGGGTCGTACGCTGAAGTAACTCCCGCTCCAGATGCAGTCAAAGCAAAAGTTGATCCATAATCGACTGATGTTCCTTTTATGATCACATTGTCTATTGTCCGGGAAAAGGACACGCCGTCTGCAACCACGCTTAATTCCAGGTCCGAGGAAAGAGCGGGCTGAATCAGTGGCGGTATGACAATCGGGGGAGTATACGCAGGCACAAGGGGCGACGGAAGAGGCAGGGGTAAAATCGGAACCTCGTCCCCACTTGCCAGATCACCCATGATACCCGAAGAATCCGCAGAATCATCTGACGATTCTGATACGTCCGTTGCTTTTTTCATTTCATCCAGTTGATGATCAGGAACGATTCTCACTTTCGCACCTGATTTTGCATCAGGAACAAACATCCCCTGGCCGGAGCTTATTTTTTTAACATCGTCAGGATTGTTCTTACTGTATCCATAGCCGGAACCTTCCTCGAATATCGATCCGGACGCACCAGCCAGATAATAATTAAAAAAACGGGTACCCCTCACGCCACAGACAGACACGGGCGTGTGCACTTCATATCGTCCATCAGCACCGACAGATTTAATAATATTATGAATTTTCCCGCGGAAAAGGTTTATGACGCTTGTGTTTTGTTTTTCACCCGACATGTACCGGGTAATCCCCACCCGGGAATTCTCCCCCAACCGCAGTACATTGCCTTCATTGAAAGTAATTTCCACTTTGGATTTACTCTTGGAACGGATAAAATCACCGACATTCACGCCATCTCCCAACCTTGCAATTCTTGCCGCTTTCCCCGCGCTGGTAATATCCACATTGCCGTGCAGATTTGTAATCTTACCCACTGGCACAGCCAGAGCCATCCAAGGAAGCAACAGTAAAATCACGAATATGATTCCGACACAATCTTTTGCTTTCATTGGTGACTGCCTCCCCGGTATTGTTCTCTCCATTAACGTTGAAGCTTTTCTCAATGCTCTCCCCTGGAATATCTAAAACTTAAACTCAAGACCCATTGTGTACAAATTACGTGTATATTCATAAACGGGAATATTGGAATCTGATTTTATGTGTGAATATTGCACAACACAGCTCCAGTTTTTTGTGATATCCCAGTTTAATCCGACGGAGCCGTTGTAGATTTCATCTTTTCTGCGGCCTGTTTTTGCATATCCGGCGGCATCAGAGTATGGCTGAGGATGTGAATAATCCTGAAAGGTGAAACCGCCTGCCATTTGTAAATACAGGGAACCTATTTTCCGGGTCAGATTTTCGGGCAAAATTGGCAAGACAAGACCTGCTGACAAACGGTTTGACAGATTATCCCAGTAAATTCCGTCTGCGGCCTCTTTGCATATCTCGTAGCGAAGGTTGACAAAACCATTGCGCCAGAAAAACCAGACCCAACTCAGATACCCTCTGAACCCTTCGGCATCGCGCCGACTGCTGCCTGACGGGATGACCTGATTATAATAATTTTTTTTATCATAGCCGGTAAACAACTCGAGAATCTGATTTTCCGTTACCAGTAATTTCAAAATCGGCCCACCAGTAAAATAATCTTCATAATGCTTGTATCCGGCATTTCCATCAGGAACAATATCCGAATCCGTTCTAAGCAGGTAGTTCGTGTAACTGCCCAGTATGCTGATGGAAAAACGGCCGAAATTATAACCGGGCAAGAATGAAACCGTATTCGCTATTAAATCGCGGGAGTGAACAAAACGATCGTGGAGGTTTGCAGAAGAGGAATACATGGCATTGAAAAGCCAGGCACGATTCAGACGGGGCACATATTCAATTCTCACGGAAGGCGAAAGGACTCCACTGCCGGAGCTGCCAATTGAACCTGACAGGCTTTCCTGACGGGGACTGGAAACCACGTTGGAATCATATCCGCCATAAATTCCCATGGTGACACGGATCGGCCTGGTATAGAAAATACTTTTTTCAACCGCATCGAAATACTGACGGGCAGAAGCGGCAAGATCGGATTGAGGATCATAGGAAGCTGTTGCCTTAAAACGTTCCCCCGCATTTTTATATTTCTGCTCCTTGAGGTAACACAAACCGATCTGGTAATCGGCCATCTGCGCCAGATTCCTGTCCAGCGATTTTGCTTTTTCAAATGATTCAACAGCAGATCCATAATTCTTTTCCTGCGCCAGAATCATTCCCTCTAAAAAATAAATACTGGCAGGCTCCACATTCTGTTCCCGGGCAACGTTAATCCATTTTTTTGCTTCTTCTAATTTATTTAAATGAAAAAGAATGTTGATATAGTCCGCCAAAGCCTCTTTTACCGCCGGCTTCAGCTTTAAAGCATCTTCCAAATTGACGGCGGCTTTGTCATAATCAATGGTTTGCTTGTACGCCATCCCCAGAAAAAAGGCCGCCAGGGAAGACTCCGGATCCCGGGATCTCACTTTCTCCAGTATTTCGATGGCTTCTTCATAATTTTCATTCTGATATTGTTTGATCCCATCGTCCAGAAGGGCAGTGCCAGTTTGACATAATGCCGGTGAGACCAGAATCATTACGAACAGGAAAACCATGAGTGTTAAAATTTCTTTTCTCATCGCTGAAGGCACCGGAAATCATCAACAGTCAAAAAAGTCGTCTTTCCTCTTCTTAATGGGACGCAGTGCAGCTGGACAAAAAATCCCCATTAACTATTTTATTTATCACTCAAAATGACAATGGATGTCAATCTCAATATTTTTACAAGAAATACCACTTTGCACGGGCATCGGAATCGATTGGATTCATACAGATATCGGACGGCCGGGGAAATATCAAAAACCAAGAAAAGTTTCTGCTTTTCAGGAATCACCTTTTGTGTCGACCAGCTTTCGCTGCAGCTGCCTGAGCGTGATCCCCAAAATACGGGCGGCTTCGCGTCGGTTGCCACCGGTGGAATGCAAAACATACATCACATGGGCAGCATCATTTTCCTTGAGTGTGCAGAGGCTGCGGCTTGACAGAGACGGTTGAGATTCCGCTGCAGGATTGTCTCCCAGGTGCACAGGCAGAATGACCGGACCATCGGCAAGCAAGACGGCATTTTCCACGATCTGCGAAAGTTCACGGATATTTCCGGTATAACCTCTAAGCGCAAGCACGTTCATGGCTTCAGGGCTGAACCCTGAAATTTGTTTATTGTGGCGCGTACAGGCACTTTGTAAAAAATGAGCTGCAAGCAACGGGATATCGTTTCTTCTGTCCCTGAGTGCCGGCAGGCAGATGGTTGCGGATTTTAAACGATAGAGCAGGTCTATCCGAAAATTTCCTTCCTGACATGCACGGTCCAGTTCTTTATTGGTTGCCGAAATCAACCGGACATCCACACGAACGGCATGACCGGCCCCCAGCGGAGTGAACGTCTTGTCTTCCAGCACCCGCAAGAGTTTTGATTGCAGGCCGATTGGCAATTCGCCAATTTCATCAAGGAACAAAGTGCCCCCGTCCGCCTGTTGAAAAAAACCATGGTGAGAACCATCCGCACCGGTAAACGCGCCTTTGACGTGTCCAAAAAACTGGCTTTCAAACATGGTAGCCGGTATGGCGGAAACGTTCACGGCCACAAAAGGCCCTTCGGGAGCCGGTCCGGCACGGTGAATGCCCCGCGCCATCAGTTCCTTGCCTGTTCCCGACTCCCCCGTGATCAAAACCGGATTGCCGCTGCGCGCCATAACCTGCGCATAGGAAATCAGGGCCTTCATCTGCAGGTTTTGTGTAAGGGTGTCAGAAAAAGCCGGTGGAATATCCGCTGTCTGACAACTGGCGTTGACGGATAAACCGGCCAGCAGGCCCTTTCTTTCATAGGCCCTTTCAATAGATAAGATAAGCAGTTCATTGTCCACCGGTTTTACCAGATAATCGTAAGCCCCCTGTCGCATTGCCTTAACCGTAGTTGGGATATCATCAACGGCTGTCAGGATAATAAATTCCGTCCCGGGACAATAGGGTTTTGTCGATTCCAGTACCTGCATGCCATCCACCTCGGGCATGAGCAAATCCAGAAGAACAACATCAAAATTCTCGCGACGAATTCTCCGGATCGCCTCACTTCCGCTGTCGCAGATTTCAACGCTCTTGAGTCCGTGCCATTTGAGAATTCTCTTGACTGAGGAAAGGGACACCTCCTCATCATCGACAATCAATATCTTCATAGCTGTTGTCTCCCTATTTCATGGATGACCTTCTGGAGTTCCTCGATGGTAAAAGGCTTCTGCATCGTGCAATCCGGAATCGTTCTGCTTCTGGACGGCGCCTTGAGCGCCCGGGAATCGGACGAATATAGAATGACGGGCATCAGGGGGTATTTTGTTTTAATTTTCTCCAACAGGTCCCCCACGCTGAATCCTTTCAAGCGGGCTTCACAAACAATCATATCCACTTCCGGGTTCTCCTCTAAAAAAGCCAGAATATCCCCCACTTTGTCTTTCGATTCCGAACGCCAGATCACCGCGTCCAAAAAATTGGCTTTGAGCTCTTTGAGATATTTCACATTATAGTCAATGCACAGGATGGACGGGTACAGGCTGAGATTGATGCTGCCTTCCACGGGCAGATAAATCGAAAACCGGCTGCCTTTTCCGGGACGGGAGAGCACTCCGATGGTGCCCTGATGTTCCTTGACCAATCCGTAAGAAATGGAAAGTCCCAGCCCCGTGCCGTCAAGCTCCCTCCTGGTGGTAAAAAAAGGATCAAAAATGTGTTCCATGGTCTTGCGATCAATTCCTTTTCCATTGTCTTCGATATCGACGACCACGGACTTTAAGCGGTCAATATATCGGCAGCGGATGCTGATGATTCCTTTTTCCCCCTGGGGAATCGCCTGATGCGCGTTAATCAGCAGATTGGCAATCACCTGCTCAATCTTCTGGAAATGTCCGTGGATCGGAGGAATTTTTTTAGCAATCTCTTGATCGATTCTGGACACGTTTCTTCTGATCTGTGCTCCCACAATCACCAGCGCACCTGCAATTACATCCGGAACGGAGACCATTTTTTTCTGTGCGGCTTCATCGGAACGGGAAAATTCCTTCAAGCTCGTGATGACCCGGCTGATACGGTTGGCACCGATTTTAAACGCCTGGATGATCTCCCGCATATTGCTGCATACTTCCTCATAGGACAAACCCCTTTTCTCCCAGTCGGAATGGTGCGATCCGCTGCGTGCCAGAATATCCTCCACCGTGTTCCAGATTTGTTCCAGAATGGGAACATTGTACGCGATAAAGCTGACAGGATTGTTGATCTCATGTGCAACGCCCGCAACCACCTCGCCCAGCGCAGTCAGTTTGTGCGTCTGAATCATCTGCTGGAGCCTCAGCTCCCCCTCCTGCCGGATCTTTTTGTCTTCGGTTACATCCTGCCAGGCACCGACAATATAACTGGTTGATCCGGCCGGAAGGTGAACGATCCGCCAGTAATCGGAAAACCAGCGGTAGGTGTCGTCCATGACCCGGAACCGATAGCTGTACCGGTGTGTCCCTTTCTCGTGCCGTGTTTGCAGACCTTCCATGACGCGCGCCCGGTCATCCACGTGAACATGGTCTATCCAGAAATTTTCATCGTCCACAAAGCATTGCGGCGAATAACCGGTGATTTCTTCAATCGTACTGCTGACAAAAGTGATCGCAAAATTACCATCCACCTTTCGCGTATAGGAAATAATCGGCAAAGATTCCAAAAGCAGGGACAGATGATCGGTGGTCTGTTTGAGGGCCTTCTGCGTACGGTGACGTTCCATCAGTTCGTTTAACAGGGCCTCATTGGCCCGGGCGAGTTCGGAGGTTCTGGTCTTGACCCGTTCTTCCAGCTCCCGGTGCGCTTTCACCAGCAGCATTTTTGCTTTTTTCCGGCGGCTGATATCTTCCAGAGTTTCAATCGCTCCAATCAGTTCACCGGATGAATTGCGGATGATTGCCGCTGTAAATCGCAACCATTTCCCCTGATGTCCAAGTTCGGGGAAGAAATCGATGGCCTCATAGGCCTCGTCGAGCAATTTAGACTTCACATATTTCCCGGCATACCATTTGGAAATCTTTTCCAAACCGCGGTTGACCAGAAGGTCCGCCATGCAGGGACGCCTGCTGCTGTAAAATGCCCGCCAGTGCTGTGACGTGCCAATCACATCCTCGGCTTTTATTTTGGTAAGTTCTTCCAGGGCCTTGTTCCAGTAGAGAATCCGATGATTTTTATCAATCACAAAGGCGGGAATGGGTAAACCACCGATGACGCTGTGCAGCCTCTGCTCGTTTTCCTTAAGTTCGTTTTCCGCACGTTTCCTCTTAATGTCTGATTGACGGATCTCTTTGAGCTTCTGGCGCAGCTTCTTGATTTCATTAACCAGGTCATCATTCGATTGCTGCCTCTTCTTCATGATTCCACCCTTTACCACGCATTGAGAAATGACATGATTGATTGGTTTTCCACAACTGGTCCGGCTGCAATGTTAGACTCTGCTTGAATGCAATGCAATTTAATTATATTGGCTTTAGCAAAGAAGTCAAACACTTCTTTTGAGATGATCCATCTCCTCCGGCTGGCGGCTTCCCACGATTAACTCTTGACACGGTCCGCCCGCTTATTCTATAAAGCCACCGGTCCGGCCATACAGAAAGATATGACGCTCTGTGGCTTTGTTCTTTTGACTGCCGGGCTAAAGGAGCGATCGAATCATGGAGAAGTTTTTCAGCCCCCGCAGTATTGTAGTTTTCGGCGCATCCGCCACCAAAATGAATCTGGGACAAATCGTTTTACTCAACAATAAACAAGTCGGCTATGAAGGCAATCTATACGGTGTGGGCTCTCAGGAGGGCGACGTGAATGGCATACATATTTACACAAGCGTTGCCGATCTTCCCGAAACGCCGGACGTTGCCATTTTTCTGACGCCTGCCAAAACGGTACCCGGTCTGATGAGGGAATGCGGAGAAAAAGGTATTGCGCACGTCGTCATCGAATCCGGAGGTTTCAGCGAGTACTCTCACGGCGATCATACCCTGGAATATGACGTTCTGGCCGTTGCCAAAAAATACGACATGAAGGTCATCGGTCCCAACTGTGTGGGAACGGTAAATTTTGACATGAAAATGATGATGCCGTTTGCCTTTTTCAAAAATATCCCGATAGGCGGCAGGCTGGGGCTCATTTCGCAAAGCGGCGGTGTGGGCGGATCTTATCTGCGCGCAGTGGCCGGCTACGGCATCAAACCGGGGAAGTTTGCAGCCACCGGAAACAAGCTTCAGCTGGATGAGGCTGATTTCCTGGACTATTTCATTCAAGATCCAAAGACGGACATCATCGCGATGTATCTTGAAGGGTTCAAGAGAGGACGGGAATTTTTCGATCTGGCGCGGAGGTGTGATAAGCCCATCGTGATACAGAAATCAAACCGTTCACCTATCAGCGCGAAAATCGCCCAGTCCCATACAACGGCGCTTTCCAGCGATGACAGCGTTGTTGACGGCGCCTTCAGACAGGCGGCCATTATTCGTGTGGATGATGAGCTTGAATTTGTCAATGCCATCAAAGTCGTCCGCATGCCCTTGATGAAAGGACGTCGCGTGGCGGTGCTTTCACGCTCGGGCGGCCACGCGGTGCTGACCGCCGACGCCTGCGCGAAATATGGTTTTGAAATGGTCCCTTTCCCGCGGTCCTTTATTGAAAAACTCAAAACCATCTACAAGACGCGCGTCATCGCTCATCAGAATCCGCTGGATCTGGGCGAGATTTTTGACTACACCATTTTCACGGATATTCTGGAAGAAGCCCTCAAACTGGAAAACTACGACGGCGTCTTATTCAATCATCTGTACTCTTCAGATTTTGAAGGAGAGATGTCCCGCACTTTCCTGGCCGGTGTGGAAAAGCTGGTTGAAAAATATGCCAAACCGGTTTGCTTGACCATGATTTCCGACCGTGAAGAACTTCTGAAAATACAGCAGAGTCAACTCTTTCCCATTTTCACATCCCCGCTGGAAGCGGCCACGGCGCTCCATGTATCACGAACCTATCACGAACTGAAAACCCTTCGTGACGGCCGGGGCAAACTGCCGGACTATAATCTGGATCTGGATATGGTAAAAACGATCCGGTCCCGCTGTGTTCATGAAAGGCGCATTGCGCTGACAGATGAAGCTTTGACGATTTGCGCCGCGGCCGGTCTGCAACCGGTGAAAGACATGCTGATCCGGAACGAAATCCTGCCGGAAAAGATTCCCCTGCGCTATCCGCTGGCCGTAAAACTTGTCTCGCGCGACGCGTCGCATAAATCAGACGTGGGCGGCGTCGTGGTAAACATCCGCAATAAAAAGCAGCTGTCCCAAGCCCTCGCTTCGATGAAAGAAAATATTCAGAAACTGGCCAACCCGCCGGCTATCGACGGATACCTGCTTCAGGAGATGGCGCCAGAGGGAATTGAGTGTTTTGTCGGAGGACGCCGTGATCCGGCTTTCGGACCTGTTATTGTGGCAGGTCTGGGGGGAATCTTTATTGAAATATTCAAAGATACTTCCATCCGCCTGGCACCGGTTACACCGAATGAAGCGGCCAACATGATGAAAGAGCTGAAAGCCTATCCGTTGCTTCAGGGCGCCAGGGGGAAAAAACCCGCGGACTGTCAGGCTCTGGTTGATATCATTTGCCGGACATCCTCACTGCTTGCCGCCTGTCCTGAAATTTCAGAAATTGACCTGAATCCGATTATTGTTCATCCGGAAGGTCAAGGTGTGAGCATCGTTGATGCGCGAATTTTTTTTGAGGAGCCAACCGTTACCTGAAATTATTCTCTGTACAGGATAACCGTATGGCTCAGGAAGCATAAAGCCGTCTTGCCCTACCGGAATCAATGGCTGCAACCGGCTTTATGCTCCCCGTGCTCACCCCCCACCTGGTGATACCATACGGATTCCCGCAAAGATCAATTCACCAAATCCGGCCTGACGGAATTGCCCCTGTGCGGGATGCCCTCACAATCTTCAAGCGAAACCGGCAGATACAGCACAAAAGACACACCGCATCCGATTTTACTGTACGCATTAATAAATCCATTGTGATCCCTGATTACTTCACGGACAATGGACAACTCGAGCCCGGTGGCACTTTTTTTCATGAATTTTTTTGCATAAAAAGGCTCAAACAGATGACAAACCTCTTCATCCTCAAGACCGCCGCCCGTACTGCTGATCGATAAGACCACGTATTCACCTTCACACAAGTTATCCTCATGCCGAACCGGACAGCCAAGATAGACCGTTCTTGTGGCAATTGAAATCACGCCGTCGGGTTCAGTCTGATTGAACGACATGGACAAAAGATCCAGAATGGATTTGTCCAGTTGAGATAACGAAGCGTTCACATTCCGCAGGGAAGGCTCAAAATCCATCTTTATTGTTACGCCTTGATACCGCTGTGATAATTTTTGAAATTCATTTTTTTTCAGACAAGCCTGGACTCTTTCATTAAAATTGATGAGCTGGCGATTCTCTTTGTCCTTACGGGATACTGCCAAAAGATCCTGGATAAAGGTCACTGCGCGCTCCCCTGAATCAATGATGTTGTCAACATGATCATGAAATGCATTGCTGCCCGGACCATCGCATGAACGAAGAATCTCTCCATGAGCGATAATACCGCCCATGAGACGATTGAGCTCACGGGCAACACCGTTGGTAATATTCATCAAACTGGACATTTTTTCCGCTTTATTAAATGCTTCTTCATATCTTTTCCGGCTGGTTTCCTGTTTTTTGAAACCGCTGATGTCCCGCAGGATGCCCTGATATCCAATCACCTTTCCGCTCCTGTCGCGTATCGGGCTGGAACTGATGCCGACCCAACAATATGTACCGTCTTTCCTTTTCATCTGAAGTTCATAGAATGCAAGCGCTGTCTGAACCCCCCGCGCTTCATCACTCATCCGTGAGCTGTTGCCTTTATGGAGTTTCTCTATGCTTTCCGGAGACAGAAAATCCACAAGCGACCGTCCGATAAAATCTTCACTTTTAAATCCACCGGTAACGGCGCCACATGCCGCATTGGTAAAAGTAATCTTGAAATTTGTGTCTACCTGCCAGAAGGCTTCAAAAGCGTGATCAACAATATACTGGATATCTCTTGATTCATTCCCGTCGTTTGTTCCCGCGCTTTCCTTTTCAGGAAGCGCATCGGCTGCAAAAGTGGTTTGTTTGGCATCATTGAATTGATTTTCAGTATCATTAACCATGCTGATTTTTAACCTCACATAATTTAATCACAAACCGAGAATATTGCTTTCTTCATCCGAACCATTGAGCACCCATGGAAGATCGCTTAAATAATCGTTACAGGCCTACTGCATAAAAAACGATTTTTGATTGATTCTCCGTCCAAAATGAACTATTAAATTCATACATCAGTAAAACGCTATGCCAAGGAGATCCAAGGGTAACAGGCGTCAGCGATCTATCACAAGAATTTATGGCATTCTTCATCTTGTTTGATGGCATTTTTATTCGACAAACCAGGGACTGTCAAGTTACAGAGGCAAAATGAAATGAAATAGCGTTTCATGGTGAAATGATTATTTTATTTCATTTTTGTTCTTTTGATGAAAATTTGAAATACAGCAATAAATACGCAATATTGCAAATTTTTCAATTATTCGGCGGGTTTTTGTGATAACAAAAAAGGGTGAAATAAAAATATCATTTCATCTAAATTGGATCATATCAAACATTCATAATGAAACGGTCTTTATGGCAAATGAACATCAGACCGCAGTTTCGTCCATACCAGCAGACTTTTGAACCGCATAGGCCATGATTTTTTTTATAAAAAGGAATCTATGAACATGAAGATTGCAAAAAAAATCCTCACCATCGTCATCATTTTTGCGGTAATCATTGGCATCGCCGGATTCCTTATCCTTCCATATGTGATCAAGCCGATTGCAACCGAAAAGATTTCCAAGGCTCTGCATCGGAAAACGTCCATTGATCAGATAAAAATCAATCCCTATTCTCTTTCCATAACCATCAGGGGTTTCAAACTGGCTGACCCCGGTCAGGAAAAGCCGTTTGTCGCATTTGATGAACTTTACGTTAATGCCGGGGTCATTGTCTCGATTTTCAGGCGCGCTCTGATCCTGGAAGAGATTCGTCTGAACAAGCCCTATGTGGGCATCACCCGCAACACGGACGGAACATATAATTTTTCCGATCTGCTTCCCAAAGAGGAAGACAAAAAAGAGGAACCTTCAAAACCGTTTCTTTTTTCACTCAACAATATTCAGATCACGGGCGGCAACATTGATTTTCAGGACATGCCCAATAAAACCAGCCACACCGTGCGTGATCTTCAACTGGCAATTCCCTTCGTTTCCAATATTGACTACTACATGAAAAATTATGTGCAACCCCGATTCTCAGCCTTCGTGAACGGTCATGGCGTGGCGATCGGAGGGAAAACAAAACCCTTTCTGACATCACGGGAAACCTCTTTGATCATCGACATGAAAAACATCGATGTTCCCTATTATCTGCAATATGTGCCCGTGAAAATGAACTTTAAACTGACCGAGGCACGACTGGACACCAATATCCATGTAAATTTCATCATGCCCGAGGGAAAATCGCCAGAACTGAAACTGACCGGTCATGCTGTTTTAAGAAGCCTGAATATGGTCGATCCGCAGGGAAACAAAATCCTTCGTCTTCCTGCTCTGAAAGTGAATCTTGCTTCCATTGAACCCTTCAAGCCTTCGGTTCATCTGGCTCAGATCGCCCTCGATGCACCCGAGCTGGTGATCAAGCGAGACAAGTCCGGCAAAATCAATTTGACCAATCTTGTCGACCGGGGGAAGAAAAATCAGAAAGCAAAGCCCGAGGTCTCTTCAGCAAAAGAGATCCCTTCAGAAAAAAGGGAAGCTGGAACCGAAAAGAAACAAGAACTGAACCTGCTTGTTGACAATCTTCTGATTGACAAAGCCGATATCACCTTCATCGATGAACAGCCGCGCAAGCCGGTCAAAATTCAGATCACACCTCTGCGTCTGAATGTTTCCAAAATATCGCTTGGCAAGGGCGCCCTGGCCAATGTTGACCTGTCCCTGGTCATGGATCAAAACACAAATATTACCGCCAAAGGCCCGATCAGCATCCAGCCGCTTTCCGCCGATCTGGCGCTGAATGTGAAGGATCTCGCCATCCGGCCCTTCCAGTCCTATTTTACAGATTCTGTACAACTGGACATCGCACGCGGTTCGATCTCAACGGACGGAAAATTTTCCATGAAGATGGATGCAAAAAACAAACCCGTAATCAAATATCTGGGAAAACTTTCTGTCGCACAATTTGCCTCCATTGATCAGATTCACACACATGATTTCCTGAAATTCAAGCAGCTTGATTTCAACTCCCTGGATGTCGGTTACAATCCCCTCTCTGTGTCGATCAAGGAAATTGCGATTCGGGATTTCTTTTCCAAAATCGTCATCAATAAAGGCGGCACTACGAACATCCAGGATATCTTGAGTCCGCCGAAAAAATATGCAGGACGGGCAAGCCCTCCCGGTCGCGAGCCTCCCAAACCGGTGGAGCATGCAAAATCCTCTCAGAAACCGCCGGATATTAAAATCGGCCAGGTCAGCTTTTTGGGCGGCACAGTAGATTTTGCTGATTACAACATCAGGCCGAACTATGCCGTGAAAATGCTCAACCTCAAAGGAAGCATAACGGGGCTTTCATCACAGGAAATCTCCCGGGCAAAAGTGAAACTGAAGGGAAATATCGGCTATGGGTCGCCCCTGTCCATTGCCGGGACCATTAACCCCCTGAAAAAGGACCTTTTCGCCGATATTAAAATCAACTTTAAAAATCTTGAAATGAGCCAGATGACGCCCTATGCGATTAAATTTCTGGGTTATCCTATCATTAAAGGAAAGCTCAATTTTGATGTGTCTTATCTGGTCGATAAAAGGAAACTCACCGCCGAGAACAAAATTTTCTTTGACCAGCTCACTTTCGGGGATAAGGTGGACAGCCCCGACGCCATCAAAGCGCCGGTGACGCTGGCAGTATCCCTGTTAACCGACCGCAATGGGCAGATCAATCTGGATATTCCGTTGTCCGGAAGCCTGGACGATCCCAAGTTTAGGGTGTGGCCGCTTGTATGGCAGATCCTGGTTAATCTGATTACCAAGGCGGTCACGGCACCCTTCTCTCTTCTGTCTTCTGTAACCGGTGGCGGAGACGAAATGAGCTTTGTCGAGTTTGACTACGGCAGCCCGGTTCTTGCGGAAGATGGCAGGAAAAAAATCGAAGCTCTGGCCAAGGTACTTTACGACCGTCCCAGTCTGAAACTGGATATTGAAGGCTACGTTGACCCGGTAAAAGATAAAGAAGGTCTCAAGCAGGCGGAACTTGACCGTCTGATGAAAACCCAGAAGCTCAAAGAAATGGCTGACAGGGATCAGAAGACCGTGCCGCTCAAGGATATTACGATTGCTCCTTCTGAATATGAAAAATACCTTACACTGGCGTACAAAGCAGCCAGGTTTTCCAAACCGAGGACGGCACTGGTCATCCCCAAGAAATTACCGCGGGCCGAAATGGAAAAGCTGTTTCATGACAACATCCCCGTCACAGACAACGACTTAACACAGCTTGCAGCCAGGCGCGCAGAGGCTGTCCGCGAACAGCTTCTGCAGGACAGTAAAGTCGAACCGGCACGTATTTTTATTGTTAAAGCGCCATCACTGGCGCCGGAGAAAAAAGAGAAAGTAAAAAACAGCCGGGTGGGTTTTAAATTGAAATAAAACGGACTGCCGTGACGAGCGCAAGAAGTCTGGTCGAAAGTAACTTTAACAGGCGGTTTAAAAATAATCGGAAATCCGGAGCAGGAATCCATGAGTAGTTTTACCGTCCATGGAAGATTCAACAAGCACAGCGCAGGGGTGATCCTGCTCCTGATTTGCATTTTACTGACCTCCTGCCAGGCAATCCGGCAGTCATCATGCCCCTTTCAGTATCCGCAGGCCAGATGTTTACCCAGTTTTCCCGATCGGGACGGCTGGTACGGGGCGGATGGGGCCTACTCCATCAAACTGGATGAACAGCGCACGCTCTGGCTGTTCGGCGACACGTTTGTTTCCGAAGAACCCAAAAGAAAAGACCGGGTCGGCATGGACGTTCTTTTGGGAACCACGATGGCCATTTCCACCTGCTCTGACAAGACCGGGTTCAATATTCAATATTACCTGAAAAAGAAAAACGGCAAATTTGTATCCTCGTTTGGCAACAACGAATTTCTCTGGCCACAGGACCCTTTTATCGCGCAGGGCACCTTGTATATTCCCCTCCTTATCATCATCGCCCTTCCCGAAAATCCATCGCCGTTCAATTTCAAAGTCGGCGGTCACAAGATAGCCCGGATCAGAGACTTCCAAAATGACAATCCCCATTTATGGCCGGTTGAATACCTGGACTGGACGAGTGCTCTGGCTCCCGGCATTGAAGCCCTGGCAACAACGTCTGTCGTTCATGAACCATACGTTTACTTCTATCCCCTCTACCGGCACAACGCCGGCAATGTCCACATCCAGGGCAACATTCTGGCACGGATTCCCATTCACCGGCTGGACAACCCCGGCGGCCATTTTGAATATCTGATGAAGGGAAATATCTGGCAAAAAAATCTGCAGCCCGAAAAAGTGAAAATTATTTTTTCTGCAGGCGTTTCCGAACTCAGCGTTCGTTACCACCCGGAGAATCATGAATGGACGGCCGTTTACCTGTCACCTGAAAATAAGGGACGTCAGCTTTTATACGCAACGGCCCCGAGCATGGAGGGTCCGTGGAAGACACCTGCGCCTCTTATTGAATCCATTGCCGAAGTGGATCCGGCAAGCCCTCTGTATGATCAACATACTTTTTGTTACGCGGGTAAGGAACACCGTCAATTCGCGTGTGGCAGAGACATCGTCATCACTTATGTCTGCAATTCAGTCGAAGGCATCGACAACCAGAAAAGCTTTATCCGCAGGAACTCTTTTCTCTACCGGCCATCAGTTGTCACGATCCGGCGCTGATCAAATGATCATGCCTGTTCATCATTCCCGGGGCCCAGAAGTTCCTGTATTTTTTTCAAAATATCCAGGGGAAGAACCGGTTTTTGCAGAAAATGGATTTTCCGGTCCTGAAGATGATCAAAGTCGAGCATATTTTCCGAATACCCGCTCATGAAAATTACCTTCACATCCGGCCTCATCGTTCTGATTTCACGGTAGGCTTCCCTGCCGTTTTTCTTCGGCATGATGCCGTCAAGCATCACCAGCGAAACTTTATCCATATTTTCCCTGAACTGGTTAACTGCTTCCACGCCATCGGCGGCGCTGATCACCTCGTAACCCCGTTCGGTCAGTATTGTCGTGATCAGATCACGGATTCCCGAATCATCCTCTGCAACCAGAATAGTTCTTGCCCCTCCCTGCTCGATGAATTCTTCTACTTTGCTTCCATTCACAGCTTCAACAGCCTCAACAATCGGCAATAAAATCCGCACACGGGTACCTTTGCCGGGTTCACTTTCCACGGCAATAAAACCATTGTGTCTGCTGATGATATTATAGACAATTGTCATCCCCAGGCCGGTTCCCTTGCCTTGTTCCTTGGTTGTAAAAAAAGGTTCAAAGATCTTATCAAGGATTTGCTGATCCATACCCCTTCCCATATCCGCCACCGTTATCTGGGCATAAGAACCGGTTCTGCCGTATCCATTGGATTTGATGAATTCGTGATCGATTTCTGTCATGTTCGTGGCAATGATAATCAATCCTCCGTCGGGCATGGCGTCACGCGCATTGGTGGCCAGATTCATGATGACCTGCTCCAATTGGACCTGATCGACCAGAACAGACAGTTTCTGGGATGTAAACTGGGTTTGTATTTCTATATTTTCCGGCATCAGTCGAAGCAGAAGTTTCTGAAAATCGGAGATTAAATCATTAATGTTGAAACAGGACAGATTCGTCGTCTGTTTACGGCTGAAAGCCAGCAGGCTCTTGGTTATGGTCGCGGCTTTTTCGGAATAGTCCAGAATGTGTTTGATGTGCCCCCGGTTTGTATCATGCTGCTGCATATTCAGATAAACCAGCTGAGCGTAACCGATGATCGCGGTCAGAATATTGTTGAAGTCATGCGCCACCCCTCCCGCCAGCTGGCCGATACCCTCGAGCTTTTGCGACTGGATCAGCTGCGCCTCCAGCCGCCTTTTCTCCGATGTGTCTTCCATGATCATCATCATGCTGTTGACAAGACCTTCTGAATTTTTCAGCGGCAACATCGTCAGGTATGCCCAAAACCATTCACCGTTTTGCTTCCTGATTTGCATTTCACCGCGCCAGACGTTATCTGCCCGGACACTTTCCCATGCCTTCTGAAAATCGTCAGGCTGCATTCCCGTTGGTTGAAGACTCTTAACATTCAAGCGAACCATATCCTGAAGGGAATATCCACTGATCCATAAAAATTCCCGATTCATATATTCAAAGTTTCCATTGACATCCGTTAAGACAAAGGCCACCGGACTTTCTTCTATGGACCGGCTGAGTTTGAACAATTTTTCTTCAGCCTGCCTGTGCTCCTCAATTTCCTGGTTCAGGCGCTGGTTAACCTGTTCCAGATCCGACACTTTTTTCTCCAGTTTATGAAAGAGGATTTCATTATACTGCCTGAAAAATTCCATCTCCGAGCCCAGCGGCTGATACTCTTCGGCAAGAACGGCGCGTTCTTTCTGAAGGACTTCTTTGACCGTTTCAACAAGAACAAGGGGTTCCTGCGGCTTGATCAGGAACAGATCAGCGCCGATTTTTTTTGCAAAAACCTCATCTTTGGGATCGGTATAAGTCGCCGTATAAAAAATGAAGGGGATCTGTTTGAGGCGATCATCCGATTTCCAGATTTTGCACAATGTGTATCCATCCATGACCGGCATGAGAATGTCGCTGATAATCAGATCCGGGGGATCTGCGTATGCCTTGTCAAGGGCCGTCTGGCCGTTTTGCGCGGACATCACGTCCATTTCATGGCCCCCAAGCAGCTTTTCCAGAATATAGCGGTTTTCCGCCACATCATCGACAATCAGTACTTTTTTCATACCAGACCGCCTCGATTATTTTTTAATCAAATGAAGCTCGACTTCCGACATGAACGTTTCCGGATTAATCGGTTTCTCGATGTATCCATTGCATCCCGACGACAGGGCTTTGTCACGGTCACCGACCATGGCATGAGATGTTACGGCAACAATGGGAATTTTTTCAGTCAGAGGATTTGCCCGCAGGTTTTGGGCAACCGCATAGCCGTCCATGACCGGCAGCTGAATATCCAGCAGGATCAGATCCGGTTTCAGCTGATTTGCCGCATCAATTCCCGACTGACCGTCGGTGGCAACATGAACCTGATATCCGTTCTTTTCCAGGATAAACTTGACCAGGTAGAGGTTTTGCTCATTGTCTTCGATGACCAGAATATTCTCTTTCATATGATTTACCCTTCCTTTTTTAAAATCAGGCTGAACGTACTTCCTTTCCCCCATTCACTTGCAACACGGATCTCACCGC